>CAZRYA010000085.1:0-7634 GCA_964604235.1 uncultured Tissierellaceae bacterium
CATTTTTTACTATTTTAGGAGCTGGACAGCCCATATTTATATCTATAATGTCTAGGTCATTTCTTTTATTTAAATGGTCCCTTACAACAATACCCATAATTTCAGGGTCTGACCCAAATATTTGTATAGAGGCTGGTCTTTCTATTTCCTCTATTTCCATTAGCTTTTCAGTAGTTGCATCCTTGTAGTATATTCCCTTAGAACTTACCATTTCAGATACAACTAAATCTGCCCCCATCTCTTTACAAATTTCTCTGTAGATTTTGTCTGTTACTCCCGCCATAGGTGCAAGGACTAAACCCTGCCCCAAATCTATATCTCTAATCTTCATCTTATCACCCCTATAATAAAAGTAAGTAGCCTTGGCTACTTACTTATTACGTTCAAATATTATTCTAAGTCCCTCTAGTGTTAACAGCTTATCTATAGTTTTAATATACTTACTTTCAGATGCTATTAAATTAGAAAAACCTCCTGTTGCTATTATTTTAACCTCATTTTCATCAGTTTCCATTTCATTAATCATCTTTTCAATTATATAGTCAACTAAACCTATATAACCATAAACAACTCCTGCTTGAATACTATTCGTTGTATTCTTAGCTATTATTTTCTCTGGTTTTGAAATTTCCACCTTAGGAAGTTTGGCCGTTCTTAAAAATAAAGCTTCTGCTGAAATTTTTATTCCGGGTGTTATAGCTCCTCCTAAATATTCACCTTCTTTGGATACAGCACAGAAAGTTATTGCAGTTCCAAAATCCACTATTATTAATGGACCGCCATATTTTTCATAGGCCGCCACTGCATTTACTATTCTATCTGCTCCAACTTCTCTTGGATTGTCATACTTTATATTCATACCAGTTTTAACACCAGGTCCAACTACAATCGGATTAATGTTTAAGTACTTTATACTCATCGCTGGTAAAGTATGCATCAAAGGCGGTACTACTGACGATATTATTACATGATCAAGCTCCTTAATGTCTATTTCATTGTATTTAAAAATCTGTTCAAACAACAATCCATATTCATCAGAAGTCCTATCTTTAGAAGTGGCTATTCTCCAATCATATAATAACTTATCTCCCTCGTAAACTCCAAACACAATATTAGTATTTCCTACATCTATAACTAATAACAAAAAACTCACCATCCATAACTTTGTCTATTTTCTATTTTTTAAAGCTCCTACAACTGATGTAGTAACTATAACCCCTATTATCATTTCTGGAATTCCATTTGCCAAAGCTATACTAAGTATAGCCTTTCCTATTAAATCAGTATTGCCACCTATAGTCCGAACAAATTCTTCTCCATAAAATAAATATATCAAACCCATTACTAAAAAAGTATTAGTAAAAGTTCCCAATGCTGCTCCCACCATTACAGATAAATCCTTTCCCTTAGATTTTCCAAGTAAGGTGTAAGCCAAAAATCCTGTAAGTCCTATCAATATAATATTCATAGCTATTGATAAAAATCCTAGATTATCCACTATGGACCTATAAACACCATATGCTAAATATGTTACCATAGTTACTATAAAGGCTATTATAAAAACCTTTGATTTCTTATCCCCTAGTTTTTTTATAAAACTATAACTATAATAGGCCACTATTCCAATTAAAATTCTTGGTAGTATGGAAACTATTGGATTAAAAAATACAAAAGATATAGGGGTTGGATTTGTATAAGCCTGTATAAGACTAAATATGCCAAATATCAAGCCTACAAATGCCCCCACTAATGGCCCTTCTAGTATTGCTCCAATTATTACAGGAATGTGCATAATAGTTGCCTTTGTTGGTCCAATAGGTATAAAACCCAATGGAGTCATACCCAGCATTATAGATATACCACCTAACACTCCTATAATTGTCATTTTCCTAATGTCTAAACTCTTTTTTACCATGTTAATCCCTCCGCTCCAGCTCTTTTCAGATGCTAGTCGTATTTTTCCTAATAAATTTAAATCCTCTATGGTCCAATTCCAAAGATATTGGCCCTTACCCAACCTATTATAATTCTAGTTTAATATAAATTCAACATTTATTATTATTTTTTAATAATATCTTTATATGATTTTATATTTTCATATGATTCTGCATATACTATGGAATTACTTATAGCCCTACTCATTACCTCTGCAGCCATTGTACCAATAAGGTTTACATCAGATTTAACCTTATTGGTAGCCATAGTAAAAATAGTATCTCCATCTAACATAGTGTGAATAGGATTAATAGATTTTGCAAAACCATTATGGGCCATTTGGGCAATTTTATTGGCCTCAGGCTTGGTTAAAATTCCATTTGTACATACTATCCCTATAGTTGTATTCGTTGGTCCAAAATCCATATTACCACCTTGAAATCTCATTATATCTATAGTGTTTAACATCTCTTTTCTTTCATAGTCATATACCCCTGCCATTTGTTCATTATCTTCATAATTATAAACGTCACCAAAAGCATTTGTTGATACTAAGGCAGAAACAACCAAATCTCCAACCTTAATACTTGCAGAACCTAGCCCCGACTTCATTGCTGAATTAGGTCCTAGAATTTTACCTACTGTTGCCCCAAGGCCACAGCCAACATTTCCTTGTTTTCTCTCCCTAGTATTGGCAGACTTTGCCGCCATGTAACCCATATTAAAGTTTGGCCTTATCCTAAAATCTCCTATATTTAAATCAAAAATTACAGCTGAAGCAACAATAGGAACCCTGGTAACACCTACATCTAAACCGATATTATTGTCCTCTAAGTACTGCATAACCCCTGATGCCGCTTCTAACCCAAAAGCTGAACCACCTGATAAAACAACACTATGAACTTGATCTACCATTTTTTCAGCCTTAAATAAATCTGTTTCCCTAGTTCCCGGAGCAGACCCTCTTACATCTACTCCTCCTGTTGCCCCTTCTTCACATATTATAACGGTAGTTCCTGTCATACCATCTAAATTTACTTCATGACCTACCTTTATTCCTTCTACATCTGTTAAATATCCTTCGTACATATTATTCCTCCTAGTAGACTTATTCTTAACTACATTATACTTTTATTTATAAAGAGGCTTATAAAGCTCTTTATAAATGATTCTCTTTCCAAATAAAATAGCTTTCATGTTCTAGCCTTATTTATACCCTACCTTATAAAAATCCTACACTTAAAATACTTAGTCTTGTAAAGTGAAAAAGTGATAAATGATATGAAAATATCACTTATCACTTTAACCTAACCAAATAAATTTAGTAATACCCCTGCTGCTATGGCTGAACCTATAACACCTGCTACATTAGGACCCATTGCATGCATAAGTAAAAAATTTCTAGGATTGGCTTCCTGGCCTACTTTCTGAGAAACCCTTGCAGCCATAGGAACAGCTGATACCCCTGCTGAACCTATAAGTGGATTTATTTTACCTCCAGATAACTTATACATTATCTTTCCAAAAATTACCCCTGCCGCCGTTCCTATACAAAATGCTATTAGGCCTAGAACTATTATCTTAATGGTTTGGGCATTTAAAAAATTCTCAGCACTTGCCGTTGCTCCAACAGTAACTCCTAAAAATATAGTTACAATATTCACCATTTCATTTTGTGCTGTTTCAGACAGTCTATTAGTTAAAAGTGATTCCCTAAATAAGTTTCCTAGCATAAGCATACCTACTAAAGAAGCTGCCGATGGAAGTAAAAGCGAAACCACTATTGTTACCATTATAGGAAATATTATTTTTTCCTTTCTACTAACCTCTCTAAGCTGTTCCATAACAACAGATCTCTCTTCTTCTGTAGTTAAAGCCTTCATTATTGGAGGCTGAATTATTGGGACCAAGGCCATATAAGAATAAGCCGCTACTGCTATAGGCCCTAGTAAATGAGGTGCAAGTTTTGATGTTAAAAACAAGGCTGTAGGACCATCTGCCCCTCCTATAATACCAATAGCTGCAGATTCTTGCCCTGTGAACCCTAATAAGGATGCCCCTATAAAAGTTGCAAATATACCGAATTGGGCTGCTGCTCCTAAAAGAACTGACTTAGGGTTAGCTATTAATGGTCCAAAATCAGTCATTGCACCTACTCCTAAGAAAATCAATGGAGGGTATATGCCTAATTTTACCCCTTGGTAAAGATAGTATAATAAACCACCATTTTCTATAGTTTCATAGGTTAATTTTCCTGTTGTTGGATCCATTACAAATTCTTTTATTGGCTCTGTCATCAAACCTGCCAGGGGAAGATTCGCCAATAGCATACCGAATGATATGGGAATTAATAATAGGGGTTCAAACTCTTTTGCTATAGCCAGCCATAATAGGAAAAGAGCTATTAGTAACATTAAACCTTGTCCGATTCCATCAAGGGTAAACAGTCTTGCTAAACCTGTACTTTGAATAAAGTTTGTTAGCATATCTAAAAGCATCTATCACACTTCCTTTCACCTATTAATCTATAATTGCTAGTGTTTGTCCTGTATTTACTGTTGTTCCCTCTGCCACAGGTATACTTGAAACCACTCCATCTCTTGGAGCTAGGATTTCATTTTCCATTTTCATAGCTTCCAATATAAGTATTACATCTCCTGCCTTAACCTCGTCTCCCGGTTTAGCTACTACCTTCCAAATATTACCTGGCATTGGTGCAGATAGCACCTCTTGTCCTTCTGATACAGAAATTTCTGCTTTAGGTTCTGCCTTTGCTTCTGGTTTTTTTGTAGCAGCTTGAGCTGGTTTAGATGTTGTTACAGTTTTATTTGAAACTGTTGAAGAACTAGCTGATGTTTCTCTGCCTACTTCCTCTACTTCTACCTCATATACCTTACCATTTACAGTTATATTAAATTTTCTCATTTCCATACCTCCCATTATAATTTATTACTTAATCCTTCTCTTATTGCCATTTGAGACCAGGGATCTTTTGTATCAGCTCTTTTTATATTTCTTATATTGAAATTTTCCACAGGAATCCCCATAGAAGCTGAAATAGCTGCTGCTATTACTGCAACTAATTCCTCTTGGTCCTCCATATCTATATAATCCTCTACTCCCTTATCGACTACAGTTTTCTTAATCTCTTCCAGTTTTTCTATTTCTTGCTCCTCTTCTTGCCTGTTTAAGTACTTCAAGCCTGATATTAAAACAGATATTATCATAAGACCTACAAAAACAATAATCATACTAAATAGAGTAATTACCAAACTATCTGAAAATGTTACATATTGATTCAATATTATTCACCTCTTCTATAATGGTATATTACCATGCTTCTTAGATGGTCTACTTTCTCTTTTAGTTTCTAACATGTTAAATAATGATATAAGCCTTGGCCTAGTAGTACTTGGCACTATTACATCATCTACATAACCTCTTTCAGCTGCTATATAAGGATTAGCTACAGTGTTTCTATACTCTTCTATTTTCTCTTGCCTTGTACTTATAGGGTCTTCTGAATTTTTAATGTCATTCTTAAATATTATATTAGCTGCTCCCTCTGGACCCATTACTGCAATTTCAGCATTTGGCCAAGCCAATACGAAATCTGCTTTTAGGTGCTTACTACACATTGCAATATAAGCTCCTCCATATGCCTTTCTCAGTATTACTGTAACTTTTGGAACTACAGCTTCACTATAGGCATATAAAAGTTTAGCTCCGTGCCTAATAATTCCACCATACTCTTGGTCTGTTCCAGGTAAAAATCCCGGAACATCTACTAGGGTAAGTAGTGGGATATTGAAAGAGTCACACATTCTAACAAACCTACCTGCCTTATCTGATGCATTTATATCTAGGCAACCTGCTGAAAATTTAGGTTGATTAGCTACAACCCCTATGGTTTTTCCATTCATCCTTATAAAACCTACAACTATATTTTTTGCGAAATACTCCTGTATTTCAAAAAACTCTCCATTATCTCCAAGAACTTTTATAACATCCTTTATATCATATGGCTTATTAGGATTCATTGGTAACATTTCATTTAATACATCATCAACCCTATTTAAAGAATCGTCAACTTCATAAGTTGGCGGCCCTTCTAAATTGTTTGAAGGTAGATAAGATATAAGTTCCTTTATCCTGTTAATTGTGTCCTCTTCTGACCCATCTATAAAATCTGCAACTCCTGAAATTTCATTATGGGTTCTAGCTCCACCTAATTCCTCTTGGCTAACCTCTTCACCTGTTACTGATTTTATTACCTGGGGCCCTGTTATAAACATCATACTTGTTTTATCCACCATAAATATAAAATCTGTAATAGCTGGTGAATAAACAGCTCCCCCAGCACTTGGTCCCATGATAACTGAAATTTGTGGTATTAAACCAGATGCCAGTGTATTATTATAAAAAATATTTCCATATCCAGCCAAGGCGTCTACTCCTTCTTGAATTCTCGCCCCACCTGAATCATTTATTCCTATTATTGGTGCTCCCATTTTCATTGCCATCTCTTGTACTTTACAAATCTTAGAAGCATGCATTTCTCCCAACGAACCACCTAATACTGTAAAATCTTGAGCATATACAAAAACCAGCCTATCATTTACAGTCCCATAGCCTGTTACAACCCCATCTCCTAGTTGTTTGTTGTCCTTCATGTCAAAATTGGTAGACCTATGAGACACAAAAGTATCTACTTCTACAAAACTTCCTTCATCTAACAAAAGATCTAGTCTTTCCCTAGCAGTTAATTTTCCCTTGCTATGTTGACTTTCGATTCTTTTAGTTCCTCCCCCAAGGTGAATACCTTCCTTAGTAGTAAGGAGTTCTTCAATTCTCTCCTTCATGAACACACTTCCTTTCTATAAATAATTACTAAAATACTTTCTAAGTACATATTGTAAGTATCTTTAACCTATAAATACTTCTGTTTAGCTTGCAAATAATATAATTTAGAATACAATTTGCAACTATAACATTTTTTTAATATTATCCATATACATTATAACATAATATTAACTTTTAATTTACAATATCATTTACTTAATGTATAAAATAAAACAATATGTCTTATTGATTTCTTACACTTTTATTATATGAATAAAAAAATAGGATAGATTCCTCTATCCTATTTTTATCTATATCTCTTTATTTTCCATTTCTTCTTGAAGAGGTTCAGAAATCTCTTCTGATTCTATACTTATTTCTCCAGTGGAAACTTGGTCTTTCTTTTCTTCAACTGGCTCTATTATTTCTTTTCCTAAAAATAAATTTTCGAACTCTACTGCTGTTATGGTTTCTTTTTCTAGTAGAGCCTTAGCCACCCTATCTAATATATCCATGTTGTCAGCTAAAAGTGACTCTGCCTTATTATAAGCAGTATCTATTAAACTTCTCATTTCTTTATCTATTTCAGATGCTACATCTTCACTATAATTTCTAGTTCTTCCAAAATCTCTTCCCATAAATACTTCTTCATCATCACTACCATAAGTCATTGGTCCAAGTTTTTCACTCATACCATAGTGGGTTACCATAGATCTGGCTAGTTTAGTTGCTCTTTCTATATCATTTTGAGCCCCTGTACTTATATCGTCTAAGGCTAAAGCTTCTGCCACTCTACCTCCTAGTAAAGTTATAAGCCTTCCCTTCATTTCTCCCTTAGTCATATAAGACCTGTCTTC
>CAZRYA010000086.1:0-7602 GCA_964604235.1 uncultured Tissierellaceae bacterium
TATAAAGACTTACAGGCTCCATAGCTATTAGCAAGGGGCCTTTTACAAATATTTTTTCACCATCTTCTAAATTTCTTAACATTATAAAGTTACTACATAGAATTTCATTTCCTCTTTTAATCATATTCATTGGATCATAGCCACAGATTTCAAAATTTCCCCTGTGAACTTTTACATCACTTTTATAAAATTCTGTGAATTTCTTCTCCACTTCATCAATATAGTCTATAAATTTTTTCTCAACTTCACCTTTATCCATCCCAACCATAGCTATTTTCATTGGCTGGAATTCCCTTGCCACTTCTTCAAATATATAGTCTTCCTGTCCCCCTATTTCCTCTGTAAAGTAGATACTTAAATCATCCAATAAGAGTAAAAATAAAACCCCTATATAGTAACTTACCCTTCTAATGTCAAAAAGTGTAGCTATATCATCTAGTAGGATTCTCTTATAGTCCTCCAACTTCTTTTCATAGGCTCCTTGAGATATTGTCCTAAGGGCCTTAATACCACAGTATTCTGCACTGCCCTCTATGGTTTCAATGGCCATTTCATACTTTAGCCCATCTGGATAGGCTTCCAATCTAGCCATTCTAAGACCAATAAATTCTTTTAAAGAGTCAAATTTTTCAACTTGATCCTTGGAATTTAAGGCCTGGACAAGTAATTGGTTTTCCCTATGCTTTATCTTGTAATTATTTAATTCTTTAGGATAATCAAGTCCCAGCAAGTCATTGGGAAACCTTTTTTCTCCACTTGCAATTTGATGAGAATGAAAACTCTCATGGACTATAATAGAAGTAATCTCATCTAAGTCATAGTCTTTATCTAAGCCTAAATTGTAAATTGCCAAATTCCTCCCCTGGTAGTCAATACTAGTATTGCCTAGAAACCTTGTATCATAGTCTATCTCTTCATCCTTTAAGAAAACCTTGTCCTCATTATAAATGGCAAAATCCATTCTAGAAAAACCTGACCATATTTCCCCATAGTTTAACTTATCTAATCTTTTCTCAACTTCCATATACAAGTCCCTAATCTTACTGGATTCAGTTCCCATATGATAAAACCTCCTTAATATCTTCCACTACTAAAGGTCATTCCTAAAAGTATAGGCTGTTCCTAAACAATCATCATAGACTCCTTTAACATTTAAATGCCTTTCAAAATCATTTCCTACAATACTTTCTATTACCGATTCCCAGAAAACATGGTATAGCTTATTCTTAGGATGAACCGTCAATTCCCAT
Source organism: uncultured Tissierellaceae bacterium (assembly GCA_964604235.1). Classification (GTDB taxonomy): domain Bacteria; phylum Bacillota; class Clostridia; order Tissierellales; family Tissierellaceae; genus CAZRYA01. Next base: position 1,251 of record CAZRYA010000086.1, read on the forward strand.
TTTCCCCTATGTAGGTCAAATACCTTTCTAGCTGCATATTTCCCCACTCCAGACTTCCTATACTTTTTCATGACAAAAAATTCGCTCATAAAAAATGTACCCTTATCTTCTGAAACATAGCAATAATCACAAATCATTATAAAGCCTGCAAGTTTTCCATCTACTTTTATAAAATATGCAAATCTTCCATCTTCAGTCCAGTAATAGTCCAAATATGGGTAGCCATATAAACCTAAAAAATTAAGGTCACTATTCCCATATTCAGAAAAATCATATTCATATAACTCAAGTAACCTTGCAAGTATTTCTCTTTCCTCTTCCCTAACCCCTATTACTTCTATATTCATAAACCTTCTCCTTTTTACCAACTATTATCAACCTAGCTATTATCCGAATATTCCGTACTTTTATAATAGCACAAATCCATATTATAACTAAGATTAAATCTTTGAAATAAGCTGGTAATTCACTATATCTATATCTCCTAATCTTTTTAGAACATACTTACATAGGCTTATCCAATTCTTAGAAGCTTCTTCAATAGATTTGGATTGGTAAAGGCATACTAGTAACTTTAGTAAGTGTTCATCTAGTAATTTTAATTCTTCTATGGCGTATTTTTCATATATTGGATACTTCTTATTCAGTTTCGCTATTATGTCGCAAAATCTAGATATATGGATTCCTGATAAAAATTTGAAATTTTCCAGTTCTCCATTTCCCAACATATCTATCCCATCTTTCATAATCGTTTCAACATAAAAACTATAATCAGTCTTGTCAGATAAACTTAAAATTGGCTTGTAGCTATCCAAAAGCTCCCTTGCTTTTAGTTTAATATTATTAAAAATATTATCTGTATCAAAAATAATTTTACCCTTAGAATATATTTCTATGGATAACTAATTCTTATTTACCAATCTTACTCTATAAAGCCCTACTATAATAAATTTTACATAAGCCTTTAATTAACCCAACAAACAAAGTGGCTCCAAGCAAAGTAGAAAATACAAGTTCATTAAAGTAGCCCGAAATTATTGTAGCTAAAGCCAGTCCTAAAATACATATATTTATTCCAGCTGTAGCTGCTTTTTCCATTATCTTAATTGACCTTTCATCATTTTCCTTAATATATAGCTTCCTAAGTTTTTCTTCATCTCCCCTTACTCTTAAATACTTAAATGTATCTAAAATCAATAAAATAGATATACCAAATAAAAGCCCTCTCTGAAAACTTACAAGCCAATTTGAAGCCTGCTTTAATTCATCCTGATTCATAAATAAGATTAAATAAACTGCAAGGACACTGACAAGTAATAAGGTTAAAAAAACTAGTCTAATAGTTATCTTTCTTTTAAAATTATCCATCCTATAGCTCCTCCTCTTCTGAAAAATCAAACACTTCCTCTATTGTCATATTAAAATATCTAGCTAATTTATATGCTAAAGTTAATGATGCTGTGTACTTGCCCCCCTCTATAGATATAATTGTCTGCCTTGTTACCCCTACTGCCAAAGCCAACTCCTCTTGGGTGATTCCATTTTTATGCCTTAACTCTCTTATTCTAGTCTGCAATATTCGACCTCCTTTTGTATCCCTTGCTCTAGCTTTAGTCTAATAGAGTTAAAGGGTCATGTCAAGTGAACTTTACATCGAGTATCAATTTATTCTAAACTAGCTAATTTAAAATATAAGGGTACCTCATGTAACCTATACATGGGACACCCTTATATTTTTTATAACTTTTATAATATCAAATTTTTTTGTTTTTTATAAGCCTATCTTAGTCTACCTATAACTAGCTTAAGTCTATCCACAAATTCTTATTAGTAAATTATCTACCATATCTCTCCAGAACAACTTCCCTAAATTTAACCCCTGAATAAATATATTCCTTTTTACCATCTATGGTCATAGTGAATAACCAATCAAAATTTACCAAATAATTAATTTCCATACTATACAAAACTCCATTTCTAATAAAATCATAAAATCTGTATCCATCTAAGGCAAATCCTGTCTGAGTTGTGTTAAGTGTTGCAATAGCACTTTTATCTGTAAGCTTCTGAAAGCAGGCTATTCTACTCTCTTTAAACATTTTATCCATTGCATCAATCATTTCCCTATCATCTTTATATAACTCAAACAAATAGTGGACAATCATATCTCCAATCATCTCTTTATCCGACACTTTTACATCTATTAGAAATAGGGTAAATTTACTTGCCAGATTTACAAGCTGAATGCATTTTCTCCTATCAAAATAGAAAATCTTTGCCCCCCACTCGAAAATTTTATCCCCACTTTCATTGGCAATAACTTCTTCAGCAATCAATCTATTTGAATCAGACAACTCTGAAGGTAACTTGAGTTTATATCTTTCAAAAGTTTTTTTACTGGCATAAATAATCATTTTATCACTCAACCTTTATGAAAAATTTTTTATTTTAAATCCTTTTTATAGAAAATTATATTTGACATATTAAATGTTTTTCACAATTTTATAATATTTAATTCCCTATTCAATTGCTATAATAATATTTAATTACTTTATTTTTTACATTTTATCTGGAACTTCAATAGCAGGTAAATCATGTGAGCATGATAAAACCTATTGAAAATATTAAGTAAATTATAAATATATAAGTAACTATCTTTTAAGCTTGTTTTGGAAATTATCTTCCTAAATAAAACATATATTATAATAGCTCATTCATAATTAATATTATAGACCCTTTTCCTATAGCAAAGTTGCCTTAATTATTTATAAGCTCAGAAATAAAATCCAATATATAATCTAAGCTAGCCACACTATCAATATAATATTAATTATCTAAAAGTTTAATTTCATCCTCTCCATAATATTTTATTGCTTCTTCTACTGATTTAAAAAATTGATTGGGTTCGGGTTTATTAATTCTTTTAGAGATTCTATCCATCTATATATCTTTATCACTACAGTCCCATAAGAAAGTAATCCATGTAACACTGTCTAAATTCAGATTTTCCATAAACTCTAACCAATAAGCTAAGTTAGATAAGCCTATATCAACTATTAAATCCATCCCATTATCTATATTATTTTGAATTAATTTTGTTAATAAGTCATATCTAGCCTGATTATTTTCTGAATTGCTTTCCATATAGGGATGTAAAACATCAAAAATATCGTCCTTATGTAAAACTTGAATATTTAATTTTTTGCTTAAAATATTTATTCTTGTAGTTTTACCTGTTGCTGCCTTTCCCCTAAAAAAATAAATCCTTGCCATTTTATCCTCCAAAATTTTTGGTTTACTAATTAGTATATTAATTTTATAATTAATTTTAACTAAAATACCTTATTTATCCTTTTTAAATGTTTTGTATACTCTAATATATTTTCTTCAGATTCTTAAGGTATACACCTATTAATCCCACTTTGAATAAAAAGCTTCATAACAACTTTTAAAAAGTTGTCATTCAAACTTAATTATTGGAAATAAGTATTCCACCATCTATTACTAGCCAATATGTATCAATATTTTGATAAAATCATTAGTCGATGCCTTACAATCACCAAAGCAAATAAAGCCATCAGCGTAAGTTTTTTAAAGATTTCATTGTTGCTAGTTACTACTGTAATAGAAAAAATAGTGAAGAGTATTAATATTATAACTTCTACTATCATCCTATTTTTATAATTTATACTATTTTAAAAATATATTTTTTTGTAATCTTTATTTCCTTTTATAAATAAAGCAAAATTTAAAAATAGAATTAAAAATAAGAAAATAAAAAAACTGCCTGTGTATTTAATTTAATTATAATTTCCTCCTATATACTAAAATTTTAAAATAGTGATTATCTAGATAATTACTATTCATAGTCAATTATATCCTTATCTTAATCATTGAATCTTTCAACTGTTAAAAGCTTACATTGTCTATATTATTGTAATGAATTAAATCCATAAATACAGATGAATAAACTTCTTCTAAGCATATCTATGATGGTAAGTCTTTTATTTCTTTTGACTATCTCTGCTAGCTCAGGTTCATATTCTTCTATAATTAAATATAAGGATTTTTAATTTTTTACTTCCGATCATCTTCTAACTATTAGAAAACCCTGCTTTTAGCATAATTGTATATTAACTTAAGAATAGGTCTATTAATACACAACTTATTTTTCGGTATTCTTTAAATTAGTATTACACTTTTATTGCAATTTGGTATTTAAATAAATATATTAGTTCTAGTTCTCTATAAAGCTATCAATCTATTTTTCAAATTATCATCCACCATCTCTAAACTTTATCCTACTGACTATTAAACCTCCTTATTAATTTATAAAGTTACTTTAACTGGTTGAACAGTATTTCCATCTATATCATAAAATTTTATAATCCCATGATTATTAGCTAAAACAATTGAAAATGGTTTAGTACTATCTATTTTAATTAATTCAATAGTATTTCTATCATCAATTTCTATTTTCATAATTTGTTTTTTATTTATAGACATATATGCCCTTTCTTGATATCCATCTATATAATAATCACCAATGTCATTATCATCAACCATTAGTGACCCTCCACCTCTAAAAAAGTAACCATATGATAAGCCTTTTCTATTGACATAAATCGAAAAAGTATGGTCCTTTAGGTTCGGATCATAAAAAAGCATGGCAGACATAGTATCAGTTGTAGCCTTGGCAACTTCCCATCTATTGTCAATTTTATGGGCAATTCTTACATTCTTTTCAATTCTCGATTTAAAAATACCTATATTAACAGTATAATATAAAAATGAAAATATGAGTAATAATATAAGTATAAATATTCCTATGTATTTAAATATTTTTTTCATTTTCTCCTCCTAAACTCTATATTTAAAATTGAATATAAAATTTGTTTTGAGTAATTTCCTAGACCATCCAAAATATCAGACCTAAAGCTATAAAATCTATTTATTGTATTAGTTGATTAATTTCTTCTTGAACTAAATAAAATACTATATAATTATCAACAATTAGTTTTCTATAAGCCTTCTTTCTTATATATTCATCCGCTAGATAATTACATGAAAAAGGAAGCTCTCTTAATATCATGATTTCCTTTTCTATCCTATCTAGGATGTTAGTAGCTGAAGATGTTGAAAATAATTCTTAAGATACATGTAATAGATATTATCTAAATCCTCTACCACTTTTGGCCACTTTTATAATATAGTTATTTGCCATACCCATCTTCTAATCTTTCAAATACTGCCCCAGCATCTAAAAGCTTTTCTCCATTGTTAATTTGATTTTCAGCTTCTTATAACTTTTCATATAAATCCACTTTGGCCAATTTATCTTTATAAGTTTCTATACTCATAACAACTAGGTGACCATATCCATTTTTAGTAATATAGACAGGCTCTTTGCTTTCTTCATAAAGCTTCGATATTTCAGTTGTATTTCTTAAATACTTTATTGGTCTTATCTCAATCATAATATAACCTCCTTAAAAATACTATGACTTTATTACAGTATTTTTATGAGTGTTTTCTATTTCCTCAAAGGATCTGACATAATTAGACAAAATATTTTTAGCTCCTATTATAGTTCTATATCATATTAGTAGATATAATGACTTTGAAATTTTTGATTATCCTACGGTAAAGGATTTGGATAATATGGACAAGTAGAAGATAAATTCGGTATAGATTTTTATTTTGCAGATCCTTATAGTCCACGGGAAATTGGAACAAATGAAAATAGTAATGGCCTATTAAGAAAATTTTATCCTAAGGGGACAAATTTAGCTTTGGTTAATAAAGAAGATTTAATAGAATCTTTAAGTAGGGTAAATGCTAGACTGAGAAAATGTCTAGCATTTGATACACTATTTGAAAGGTTTTTACACGGACTTAATTGTTTAGATTAAGCGCCATACTTTTTTTGCAATTCAGATTTATTATTTACTTATAATTTACATAAATACTATTTATATTATCTTTTAATTATTACATGAATATAATTTATGTAATAATTAACTATTTGCTGTGGTTTCTTCCAAACCTTATTAATGAATATAAGGACACCGAAATAAAAGGCCTATTATATTTATTATTAAGAGATTTCATGCAATAAATAAGCTTATTTATTTAGGATTTTTGAGTGTACCTCTAGCATTATATACAAAAGATCCTAAGTGGTTTGGATTAACAGGCTTCTTTGGACTTTTAGGCTATTTCAGACAAACAACAACTAAAGAATAAATACATCTTTGGTTGTTACATATTATAAAAAAGAATGTGCATACTAACTTGTTTTTCTAAATATATAAGTGACAAAAAATCCTCTTTCATCTTTATCTTCAATATA
>CAZRYA010000087.1:0-5646 GCA_964604235.1 uncultured Tissierellaceae bacterium
AGAGTTTGGTTTACATCTAAAACTTCTAGGTATTTCTTAATAAGCCTATACTGCATCCAGTTTTGGCAAACTGCCCCTGTTTCACCATAAGTAATAAGTTCATAAGGATAAAGGGCAATGTCAAAGTCCAAGTTATTGTCTATCATAACTTGAAAAGCCTTACCTTCAGTACAATTACTCTTATATTGGTCAATAGGCAATCCTTTTAAGTGTTCATGTGGCCTATAGCGGTAACCATAAATTTTACCATGCTCCATAAGTTCATCATAGAATTCCTTGGCCATTAATTCGTGATGTTGTTCAGGAATGTACCTAAGGGCATTTCTTATAGCAAGCTCAACATCAGAATCTGATAGCTTTACAGTTCTCTTAGGGGCCCTCCTAATTCCTTCTTCAAACTTAGGATATTCGGGAAGTTCATCTCCCAACCTAATTTCCATTGCATTTTTCATGTCTAAATTATTAATATCCATATTTTACCTCCCTATTTGAAATTATATCAACTGGCTATATTATATCATCTTTTAGAATATTATGAAATTTAACAAATTATAGATTTATCATAGTAAAGGAGAATTCGTATAAATTTGCAAGAAAAGAATAAAATGCTGGTAAATAGGGTAGATTATACATTATAATAGGTAGAGAAATTATAAGAGAGGAGCTGAACCACTTATGAAGAGAAATGTAATATCATGTTTTTTACTTACTATAGTAACTTGTGGCCTATACGGCCTATATTGGATGGTTGTTTTAACAGATGATGTAAATTATTTATCAGAAGAAGACTCTACATCAGGCATTGCGTCATTATTATTGGTAATTATAACTTGTGGATTTTATTACTTCTATTGGAGTTATCAAATTGGAGAGAGAATGGCAAGGATTAGGTACAGTAAAGGCCTAAGGCCACAGAACAATTCAGTCCTATATTTAATATTAAGTATATTTGGTTACTCAGGTATAAATAATATATTTATACAATCAGAGTTAAATAATATACTAGATGAAACTAGTGGATATGGATATTAAATTAAAAAAAGAATACCTGCTAGTATTAGTTTTATTAATAGTCCTATCTATTTATGTGTTTTTTCAAGATCCTACCAAGGGTCCGATCCTACCTTGTATCATCCTAATAACTACAGGGTATTATTGTCCAGGATGTGGTATGACTAGGGCTGTAAACTCTCTAATGCACCTGGAGTTTTATAAGGCATTTAGGTATAATGCCCTTATATTTATTTTACCAGTCTTATTTTTAATCCATTTATTTAAACATAAGGAGTTTAAAAATAAGGATATAATGTTGATATTGATGGTAATAATTTCATTAGGCTATGGATTAGCTAGGAATTTAGAATATTTTTCATACTTAAGGCCATTAAATATAAAATAAGCTTATTTTATATTTAATGGCTTTTAATGTTATAATAGATTTACTAAATAGATAGGTGATTATATGGAGAAGAATATAAAAATTTCAGTTAGGAACTTAGTAGAAATGGTTATGAGGTCAGGTGATATAGATAGTGGATTTACATCATCAGTGAGAGCCTTAGAAGGAACCTTAGCCCATCAAAAAGTGCAAAAGTCTTATGGGGCAGGCTACCAAAAAGAATATAGTATGAAACACAAGTTTGACTATGAGGAATTTACCATAGAAGTTCAGGGACGGGCAGATGGAGTACTTACTATGGAAGAAAAAATAATAATAGATGAAATAAAATCTACAAGCAAAGACTTAGAAGGCCTTGTAGATAATAATGAACTACACTGGGCTCAGGCTAAATGCTATGGGTATTTTTATTGCTATGACAATAACTTAAATGAGATAGATATTCAGCTTACATATTTCCATATAGAAACAGAAGAGAGAAAAGTATTTAAGAGATTTTATACCTATAGAGAATTAAGAGAATTTTTTTATGATTTAATAGAAAAATATATAGATTGGGCTAAGACCAGTTTTTATTGGGGTGAAAAAAGAGATAAGTCCATAGAGGAGGCTAAATTTCCATTTAAAGATTATAGGAAAGGGCAGAGGAATTTAGCTGTGGCAACCTATAAGACCATTGAAGAAGGTAAAAAATTATATGCAATGGCTCCTACAGGAATTGGTAAGACAATATCGACCTTATTTCCATCATTGAAGGCAATGAGACATTTAAACCAAGAGAAGATTTTTTATTTAACGGCTAAAACCATAACAAGAGAAATACCTCTTAAGTCCATGGAAATATTAGGAGATAAAGGTCTCTATGCTAAAAGCTTGGTTATTACATCTAAAGAAAAAATATGTTCAAATGACCAAGTTAAGTGTAACCCCATAGATTGTCCCTATGCCAAGGGTCACTATGATAGGGTAAATGATGCAATAATAAATGCCTTTGAAGAAGAAAATATTTTTACCAGAGATACGATTTTAGAATATAGTGAGAAACATAGGGTATGTCCCTTTGAGTTTAGCCTAGACTTAAGTCTATGGGCAGATGTAATAATATGTGATTATAACTATGTCTTTAATCCTCAAGTTTATTTGAGGAGGTTTTTTGATAGGGAAGAGAGGGACTTTATATTTTTAGTAGATGAAGCCCATAATCTAGTGGATAGGGGGCGGGATATGTTTTCTGCCGAAATAAACCTAGAGGCAATAGAGGGAATAAAAGGGAAGATTGGATCTAAATATAGGATTTTAAATGCCAGTATAAGTCAGATAATAGATACATTTTATAGCCTAACAGTTGGAAAAAACTTGACCAAAGGTTATTTTCAGAAGGATGAAATAGACAAATTATACTACCCTATAAAGCGATTTATGACCCTAGTAGAGCCTTGGCTAATAGATGAAAAGGCTAGTGACTACTATGAAGAAGTCTTAGAAGTTTATTTTGATTTTTTAAGTTTTCTTAGGATATCTGAGCTATATGACACTTCCTATGTGAGTATTTTAAAAATAGAAGACGAACTTACCAAGTTAAAGTTATTTTGTGTAGACCCAGCCTACTTAATAGCTGACACCCTACAAAGAGCAAGGGCTAGTATTTTTTTCTCAGCAACTCTAAATCCAATAGATTATTATAAGGAGATTCTTGGAGGTAAAGAAGACGACTACTATTTAAAATTAGCATCCCCTTTTCCTAGGGAAAATTTAGGCCTGTTTGTAGAAAATATAGTTTCTACTAAGTATAGAAATAGGGACTACTCTTATGGTAGAATTGTAGAATATATTAAAATCCTAGTGGATTCAAAAGAGGGAAATTACTTTGTGTTTTTTCCATCCTATGACTATATGAACAAGGTCTATGATATGTTTTTAAATAAATATCCAGAATATAATACAATAATTCAAAGTCAAAATATGAACGAAAGACATAGGGAAGACTTTCTAATGAACTTCCAAGGAGGAGAAGAAGTTCTTGCCTTTGGGGTAATGGGAGGTATGTTTTCAGAAGGGATAGACCTAGAAGGAGAAAGGCTAATAGGTGCAATAATAGTAGGGGTAGGCCTACCTAAAATATCTTTTGAAGGAGACATAATACTTGAATACTTTCAAGAGAAAAAAGGAGAAGGTTTTCACTATGCCTATACTTATCCTGGAATGAATAAGGTGCTCCAATCTTCAGGAAGGGTTATTCGGTCTATGGAGGACAAGGGGATTGTATTTTTAATAGATGAAAGATATGAACACAATACTTATAAAAAGCTTTTTCCTTTGGAATGGAATGGGTATAGGTATATAAAGAGTTTAGAAGATGGAAAAAATAAATTTAAAGGGTTTTGGAAGCTATAGGACAATGGATATAGGAGAGATGAAGATGAATAAGAAGAGACGAATTATATTTATAATGCTAATACTGACAATGACTTTACTTCTAATCAGTTGTAAGGGAAAGAAAAATGAAGAAGCTAAAATCAATATAAATTTATTTCCTGCCTATAAAGTAGATAAAAATCAAAGACTTTATGGATATATAGATAGTTCGGGAAAGTTTAAAGTTGAAGCTAAGTATACTACAGCCAATAGGTTTACAGAGGAAGGGCTAGCTTTAGTTGAAAAAGATGGACTTTTAGGAGTTGTGGACATCAAGGGCAAGGAGATACTAGGACCAGAGTATTCTAAGATAAGTAATTTTAAAAATGGATATTTTATTGCTTTTAAAGATGGGAAAAATATTATAGTAAGTTCAAAAGGGGAAAAGACCCAAATAGAAAATAACTATATAAGTATAGGTGACTATAGCAATGGTATGTTTACAGTTTTTAATATAGATTCTAATACTGGTATGAAGGTTGGTTATATAAATGAAAAAGGTGAAGTGATAATTAAGCCTAGGTACAATATGGCTTATGAATTTTATAATGACAAGGCCTATGTACAAGAGAAGGAGAACACTAACTTTAAGATAATAGACAAGAAGGGTGGGCTTTTAAAAGAGGTAGACTATAAGGAATTAAAGCCTAGCAACCATCCAGGAGAATATATATTTAAAGGGCGGACAAATAGGTATGGCCTAATAGACCACAAGGGGGACCTAATAGTAAAGGATAACTATAGTGTGATAGAAAGGGTTAATTCTGACTATGTGGTCTATGGGCTTGGAGAAATAGGCTCAGAAAAATATGGCCTACTAGACAAAAAAGGTAATGTAAAACTAGAAGCCAATTATTTAGACATTAAACTTTTAGGAGATGGATATGTAGGTGTAAGTGATGGAAAAAATCCATTAGGCTACAAGGAATATAGTATACTAGGACCAAATATGAAGGCTATAAATGGGGACCGATATATTCTTTTAGGAGGATCCAGTGGAGAATTTCAAGGAGACTATTTATCTGTAAGTGATGGTGAGAAGACCTTCCTAATAGACAAAAAAGGAAACCTTGCCAGTAAGTATCCTGAACAATTAGGAATTGGAGAAATAGTTGTATATGGTGAAGTAGCTATGGTAAACATAGGAGATGAAACCCTTTACTATGATAGTAAGGGTGACCTTCTTTGGGAAGGGTCTACTAGTTATACTATAAATGATAATGTTAGTATAGAGACAGAAAAGTATAGGGCTGATAAATCAGTAGATATTTATTATCCTAAAATAGTTGGCTTAGAAAATAAAAATATTGAAAGTAGTATAAATTCTAACTTAGAGAGAAATTTCATCTTAGATGGCCACAAGGATTATAAGTACTATAAGACGAGATTTAATACTAGTTATAATGCGGAAATTGTAACCATTGAAAAAATAACCAATATAATATATGGAGATAGTGGAGAAGAAAGAGTTCTTAAGCAGGTCTATAATTTCAATATAAGGGACGGAAAGTTTTATAGGCTAAAGGATATTTAAGGAAGAAGTTGACTATATCCCTATATAAAATGATATAATAATAGGAAAGATTCAAGCCATAGATGAAACTTATCCAATCAGTAATTTCGAAGGTATCAGTGAGGATCAAAGTTTTAAGGTGAATAAAACAACTATAGATATTTATATAGAGTCTAGCCTAGGGCCTAATATTGGAATATTTGAGAATATATCCATAGAGAGGGTAGAGCTTGAAGAGGTTTTAAATTTGGATTCTGAATTATTAAAAAGAGCAAAGTAGAAAAAAGCATTTCGGAGACGAAATGCTTTATTATTGGAG
>CAZRYA010000087.1:5656-7577 GCA_964604235.1 uncultured Tissierellaceae bacterium
TAGGTAAAAATGAAGTATTTGAATTGAAATTAGACAGGTCAAAATTCCCAAATAAAACTATGGGTAGATATAAAGATGTTGAAATTAGGATAAAAGGCGGAATTGAAGGCCAGAGAGTTTTAGCTAGAATAAGTAGGAAGAAGAAGGACCATATGGAGGCTAAAATAGTAGAAGTTTTAGAAAAATCACCAATGGAAGTAGCTGCCAAGTGCGAACATTTTGGCATATGTGGAGGATGTAGCTACCAAAATATGGAGTATGCAGATGAATTAGAATACAAAAAACGTCAAATAGAAGGCCTGTTCCAAGAACAAGCTATAGCTATAGATTTTGAGACTATTAATGGAAGCCCAAGTGAAAGAGAATATAGGAATAAAATGGAGTACACTTTTGGAGATGAGTACAAAGATGGTCCTTTAACTTTAGGTTTACATAGGAAGGGACGATTTTATGAAACGGTAACTGTTGAAAATTGTAATATAGTAGATGAAGACTTTAGAAAAATCTTGTTAAATAGCCTAAACTTCTTTAAGGAAAAGGGTACAGCTTGTTATAATAAAAGAAATACCCTAGGTGTTTTAAGACACTTAGTTGTAAGGAAGGCCCTTTCAACTGGAGAAATACTCATAAACCTAGTTACAACTAGCCAAGGGGAGATTGACACTAAGGGTTTTGTAGATGCTATTATGGGTGACCAATACAAGGGGCTTATAAAGGGAATACTTCATAGCTCTAATGATGGGCTATCAGATATAGTTGTGGCTGAAAAATTGGATGTTTTGTATGGGGAAGATTTTATTACAGAGGAAATACTAGGTCTTAAATTTAATATATCTCCATTTTCCTTTTTTCAGACTAATACCTTTGGGGCAGAAAAACTTTATGGCCTTGTAAGGGATTTTGTAGGAGATATAAGTGGAGAGATAGTATTTGACTTGTATTCTGGAACAGGAACCATAGCCCAGATAATGGCACCTTTGGCCAAGGAAGTTGTTGCTATTGAAATCGTAGAGGAAGCCACCAAAAAGGCCATAGAAAATGCCAAGATAAATGGAATAGAAAACATAAGCTTTATTGCAGGAGATGTACTTGAAGCAGTGGATACATTGGATATTAAACCAGACCTAATAGTATTGGATCCACCAAGGGATGGAATTCATCCAAAGGCAATTGAAAAGATATTGGATTTTGATCCTAAGACTTTTCTATATGTGTCTTGTAATCCAGTAACTCTGGCAAGGGATATCCATGTATTTTTAGATAGGGGCTATAAGATAGAAAGAGCAACTATAATGGACCAGTTTCCAAGAACGCCCCACGTTGAGACGGTATGTCTGATATCAAGGGTGTAAGTCTTAAATTTACTGGGTTTAACGGAATAAATCTAAATTAAAAACTTAGTTTAAAGTGTACTTTACGCTTGAGAAAGCATTTTGAGGGGTAAAAATCTATCTAAGGTTATGTGGACAGAACAGGTAGTACTAACAGAGTTATGAAGATAGGAGGAATGTTTTAAACAGTACTTCTATAGTACCCAATGATTTGAGGTGAAAAATGATGATTCATATTAGATATCCTTGTTAATTTGCGATTAATGCGAAGGCACGAAGTCCTCCAGGTTTATTTGTTATCATAATAAAATCAAAAATTTGGAGGAGATTAAATGCAAATTATAAATATGACTAAAGTAAATAAAACACAAATGTTACAAGCTGCACAAATATTAACTGATAGCCTTCCAATTGGTTGGCCAACACTTCAAGATGCTATAGATGAAATAAAGGAGCTATTGATTCCAGAAAACACCTTACTTGCTGCTGTTGAAAATGATATTGTGATTGGCTGGGGGGGAATACTTGCTCCAGTTTATAATGGAAATGTATTCGAATTGCATCCATTAGCTATTCGAAGCAATAAGCGA
>CAZRYA010000088.1:0-1005 GCA_964604235.1 uncultured Tissierellaceae bacterium
TACACCAACTAAGTCATCTATATTTTCATTGGCTTCTAAACGAATCATAGCACTTTTAGTTAAATCATCTAGCATACCCTCTAAGTTATTTCTATATTGAAGCTCTTCAGAATCCCAATCTGGTAATTCAATATTGAGCATTTTTAAAGACTTTTCTTTTATTTTTATAGTAGAATTCTTATCAATTTTTGATAAATTTTTATGAATATCAGCTATATATTCTAATAATATTTCAAGTATTCTTTTTTTCTCTTCATCTATTAAGGCAATATCAACTTCTAGTTTTTTTACTAAGTCGTCATAGGCCCTAATGCTTGTATTCAATTGATTAATAAACTCCATAGGATCATCCACCAAGGAAAATAAAGTAGTTAATGGTTTATTGAAAAAGGCATCCTCAAAAGCTTTTTTTCTCAATTTTTCGCTAAGAGCTACTTCCAATTTTCTCTTTAAATCATTAATTTCTTCATTTATTTGTCTGTAATCTCTAAGTAGACTCCCTATATGATTATCTAAGGCTTTTTTATCCATTAAAATTATTTTTTCTTTAAAATCTAGCCTATTTACCAGAATAAAATTTGAATAACTAGCTAGGGAAGATATATTCCCTTCTAAATGTCCTATTTTGGTCATTATAATTTTAAATTTTTTTACTATTTTTTCACATTGATATTTTCTGTCTTCAATTTCTTTTTGAAAATCTATTTCTATAATTTCACTTTTCTCTAATAAATCTTCTTTATTGAGATCTTTCAGATATTTATATTCAATATCTATTTCTTGATTTTTTAAAGAAATTTCTGTCTTTACATTTCCTATTTTTTCCCTTAAATTATTTATTTCCATTTCAAGTATTTGTATTTTGTTTTCAATATAAGACAAGAAAGAATTGCTATATATTTCATTTATAAACTCTTCTTCTCTTATATTTAATCGTTTTGCCTCTTCAATTAAATCTTTTTCTTTTTTCTTAAATCTATCAGCAGCTTTTTTTAGATCACCTTC
>CAZRYA010000088.1:1015-7488 GCA_964604235.1 uncultured Tissierellaceae bacterium
TAACACTTTTATATTATCATCTATGTTGTTGTCACTAATACAAGCTTGTAATTTTTTCTCGTTATTTGCGGCTATATCTAATGTTGTAAACAACTTTTGAATTTGATTATTATCCTTTTCTTGTAAACCTTCTATTTCTTTTAGCTCACCACTGATTTCACTACTCAAAGCATCATATCTAGCTTCTATATCTTCTATATCTTTTTGAATCAGTTCATTTTCTTTATATTTAAAATATTTTTTGATTTTTTCTTCAAAAATGTTTTTCTTATTTAAACTATCCCCTTCTATTTTCTTTATATTCTCAATTATTTCTCTTATATTATCTCTTTCTACGCTTATTTCCTGAATTCTCTTTTCAAGCTTCAAAAGAAGCTTTTCATTTTCTTTCCCCTTGTCTAAACTTTTTAAGTAACTTTTGTACTCCAAGTTTAGACCAAATAAGTCTTTACTCTTTTGTTCTAAAATCCCTATATCTTTTTCAAGCTTTTTTATTATTATTTCTAATTTATCTTGGGACTCTTCTAAGCTTTTTTCTTCTTCCATCAAGCTAAATAATTCCACTCTAATTTGACTTTGCAGCTTAATATTTGATTCTATTTCCTTCTTTAAAGCTATATAATCTTTTTCTGATAATTCTTTGAAAAATATTTTCGAAATATCCTCGTATCTTTTCAAGTCGCTTCTTCTTACTTCTATATTCTCTTCTATTTTTTTTATTTCAACTTCTTTCTTTTCTAAGATTTTACTTAGCTCTACTGGGTCTAATAAATCATTATTAAATAGCACATAAAAATTAACCTTATTCCCCATATAAAATTTATTTTCTGAATCTACATAATTTCTTTCTAGGTTTTCTCTTATTATTATTGGAATAGGAATTGATGTATAAATATCTAAATTATTTGCTCTTAATAAATCTAAATCCATTGATGTTAGTATTAAACCATAGGGAATAAACTCATTGGCCTCTATTATCTTTTTATTTTCCTCAAAACTTTTCCCATTTTTTCTAAGCCACTCCATTCCATATAGATAGTTTATACCTTCAGCTTCTAAAGCTAGCTTCATCTCTTCTGGCAATTGAAAAAGTTTTCCTTCTTTTAATTTATTATATTCTTCCTCTAAATTTTCTTTATTTCTTTCTAGTGAGCCTATATTTCTACTGACATCATCTTTTCGTTTTTGAAATTCCAATAGAATCTCCTTTGTATTGAAAACTTTATCCTCAGTAAAAGATATATACTTTATCATAGCTTTTCTATTTTCTATTTCTTTATTCATAGCTTCCATTTCTTTTTCTATTTGTTCATACTTAACTTTTATACTAGCTTGGTCAGCAATTTTATCCTGGATATTTCTTCTAGTAACTCTAAGATTTTCATCATTCTTAAATCTAGTATCCTTTTCTTTAACCAAGCTTAATTTGAAACTTTCAAGCAAATCTTTAGAATTACTTAATCTTGTTTCTGGCTTGTCCTCCTCATATTCATTCAGTATATTTCTTCTTAAATTTTCTCCATATAATCTATTAAACTTTTCTTCTAATTTATCATAATTTGAAATTTCATTTTTAACCTTAATTAAATCTTCCCTCGTTAAGGAAATATTTTCATAAGTCTTTGCCATCTCCCTTTTTAAACTTTCATTTTTTTCATTTTCTTTTACTAAGTCATCTTTAGTTACAAGTAAACTTTTTTCAATTAATTTCAATTCATTTTCATAATGATATTTCAAGCTATAACCTAAAGATTCTCTTTCAGGACCCCTATCTTTCTCCTTATCTTTTAATAAATTCAACTTATTCTCTAATACTTGAACATCTTCAGATGCTTCTCTGTATTCTTCATTGGTCCTTGAACAATATTGAATATTTCTAAATCTTATTTGTCTCTGTCTTTCTTCTTCTGCCTTCTTTATTCCATCATCTAATTTAGAAGCCTCTACTGTAAGCTTTTCTAGCTTATCCATTAACTTATATATTTTTAAAGATAGCTCTTCATATTTTAAACTTTCTATTTGTAAACTAATTGTAGCTTTTTTATCTTCTAAATTTTTTACATCATTTTTAAGAATTTCTATGTAGTTGTTAATTTCAACATTTAGGTTAGCAATTTGATTTTCTAATTTAGACCTATTTTCTTCACTTGATTGTAAGTCCTTAGCAATAGATAGTATTTCCTCACTTTCCACTTTAAATAAATCAATAGTGACTTTTTGATCAATTTTAGACTTATTATCCTTATATTGTTTTAAGTAACTATCCAAAATATTTCTAAATTCTTCAACCTTATTTTTATCCTTGTTCAGCTTATCTTCAACTGCTGGTAAAAACCAGTTTTCAACTAGGCCTGATTCGTTTTTTGCCTTTGAAAAGAGCTCAGACAAACCTGATTCCTTTAAATTTACTTTTTTTACAATAGATTCCCATTCCTTGTAGTAGATTTGATATTCTTCTAGTTTTTTAAAATAGTTCCTAGCTTGAGTATCATTATTAAAATCATATAGGAAAAATTTATATTCTGGAGACAATTTTAATTTCTCTAGTAAATTTTTAGAATCACTAAATTTCATAAGAACTTTTTTATCTTCATAACTTTTTAAAAACCCGATTCTATGAATATCATATTCATTTCTATCCTTATATTCATGAATAAACTGGAATATGTCCAAGTCATTTCTATTTTCTTCTTCATTTATAAATTGGCTTTTTCTAGCCATCATCCCAGTTAAAACATAACCTGCATTATCATCTAATTTCCATTCTACTAAAATAAAACTAGGTCTATTTGTATCAAAATAACTTGAAAACTTTCTCCCATTACTATCCCTATATCTTTTATGAACAAATTGTGCCATTAGTAGTTGTACTAATACTGATTTTCCCCCTCCATTCCTTAAGGATAGGAGGGTACTCTCTCCATTTAAATGAAAAGTTTCATCATCTATACGAATAGTACTGTTGTTATAGTTCATATTTATAAATCTAATAGCATTTATTTTACTCATTTTCCATAACCCCCAGAACCTTAAGTACTCTATTATAGTTATTTTTATTCAGTAAATTGTAGTCCATAAACTGATCTAATTTCTTTGTGGTCTTTATCATTTCATCATCTTTAATGTAATCAATTAAATTTTGTCCTTCTAAAAATACTAGAATTGTATAAATAAAACCTTCTTTGGTTGTCTTGGCTGTGGAAGAAGGCTTTTCCGCAGCCCTTAGAGCTTCAAAAGCCTCTAGCATATTAGAAAATGCCAATCCATTAATATCCTCAAGCTCATCACTGGAATTTTTCTGGCCTTCCTTTAAGTAATCGGATACAAGATTTAATAAGTCTCCAACTCTCAAGTAATCCCTTGCCTTGCTACTGCTAGACTGTCCATCATAAAATTCAACTAATAGGGTAAGTATTACAAATTGAGACAAGTAATAATCCTTGTCTGTAGCTCCTGATTTACATAAGGAAGACTTCAAATCATTTTTTGAAAATCCCAAATAAGTATTATCTTCATTAGGTATTAAATAAATTATATTACCATATCTTTCAATCATACTTTTAGCAATAGTTCCCTGTCTCTTTACCAAATCCATTATTTGTTCATTTTCCGTATAAGCCTTATATAAATAACTATTGTCTTCTTCCCTTAATTCCCTATGTTCAATTAAATAGTAAAATATGCTTTGACTTAGGCTTATTTCATCTAGTTGATAGCTCATAATTTCCTCCTATTTCCTTATTTGAATTCAAAATAAACATTTGAGCAATGAATATTCTTAAGTTTACCAGTACTACTAGCTACATTTTCAAAAGATACCAAATTTTCTCCTTCCATTTTAAGAATATTTATTTCCCTTATATGGCTTAATTTATTGCTGCTTTTAAGCAGGTCTAAAATACTTTCATTTAATTGAAAGTCTAAAGAAGTATTATCTTCTATATGGTGCAATCTTTCCTTTTTCAAATTATCTATATTTATATTAGTATTTCTCATTAGTTCAATCATAACTTCCTTGAAAATTTCCACGTTGGGAATTAACTCAACATAATCCCCATTTAACTTTTCTTTTATTTCTGCTAAAGTAATTTCTCCACTTTCTGATCCATAGAGCAATATTAACCTAAGAGAAGCATTGTATAAAGATAACTTCTCTTCCTTTAATTTTTTCTGCTCTTCTGCCCACTTTTCTTCATCAAAAATAAAAATTTCCTCATCCTCAACCTTAGCTTTAGTCCTTATTGGTTTTTGTATTTCTATAGATTTATTTATATTATAGGTTTTTTCTAATTTTTGGCTTAATAATGGTCTTATAAAGTACTCTATATTCTCCAAATTACTTACATCTTCTAATATTTTATCAAAAAGCTCCCTCCTAAAATCAAATCTCTTTATTAAAGTCATTTGAGATAGGTCTTCTAGTTCTTTACTATACAAAGACTTTAATTCAAAATGCCCCTTTAGTATTTGTTGATGTTCATCTATTACGTGCCCTAAGTAAGATTCTATTACCCTTAAGTTTTTTAGATTTTCCAGGTCTTTTTTATCCAGTTTCTGAATATTTATATTTTTTTCTTCCAATTCTAAAACCCTATCCCTAATATGATCCCTATAGGCTGAAAACTTTTTACTTGTGTTTTCTATTATATCTAGATTATCCTCTAACAATCTTTTATAGTCCACAACTGAATAATTCAAAGCATTTTGTTTGATTCTCTTCATAGACTCTTTAATATTTTGAAATTGAATATGCAATTGGTTAAAAATATTTTTAACATCATCAACGGCCTTATCATAGGAAGCTTTTTCTATATGAAGTTTAAAAATCATTTCATGAATTGTAAGTAACATATTACTTTCCATTTCCAAGCTAGACAGCATTAAATTATAACCATCTTCAGTCAAATAATAAGATGTTCTTCTCACATCTCCTTCTAGGTATATAGGCTTATTATTTATGAAACTAATATGTATGTTTTTATAATAGTCTTCCCTGAAATCATATGCCTTAAAATACATAGTCTTACCTTGATTTCCCAAAATAACATTTACTATAAAGTCTCCCAATTCTCTAGAATCTTCATAAGATAATTCCTTTTTAAAGCTCCTCATATTAACCATATCTATAAATCCACCAATATCATCCATTGTACAAGGCTCATCTTTTAAAGATTGTTCCATTATGAAAAGTAAAACCACAAATATCATATTGGTCTGTTCATAAAAATCTTCAAACCCATATTGTTTCCACGTGGTTTTAGATATGCTATTTTTAAATAAAAATCCATATAAACCTATATTTTTCATTCTCTCTGTAAAATTATTTAAAAAAGAAAATTCCATAAATCCTCCTAAAAATCCTTAGTATTTAATATTTCTTGAGGTATATATCTGTTACTTTCTAATATTTCTAAAATTTCAATCTTTTCTTCTTCTTCAAATGAATCTAAAAAATAGCTTCCTATGTTTTTATTCTGTCCTTTTTTAGTAAATGGTAACTCAAGTCCTTTAGACTTTTTCATCATGGCTAAGTAGGCTTCCTTAAATAGATTAATTGACATGTCTTCTAAAAATATATTCCTTAACTGCTCATATATTAATATCCCCTCATAATCTAAATCTCCAAAATATATTATTCTATTTGATTTATCTGCCAAATATGGTTCTACACAAAAGCTAAAATCTTCAAAGGATTTTAATATTCCCTTTCCTTTACCATAGACCAAACTCCCTATTTCTAAACCAAGAATTGTTTTATTACCATCTATTAAATGCTTTCTCATGCTATAAAAAGTATCCTTATTTTCCAGTATTAATATGATTTGTTCAGGCTTCTTATGGTGAGAATAATAGGAAAGTGGTTCTGTAGTTTCATAGACACTTAAATCATTTATATCTAGACCTAAATTTTTTAAAATCCTAATACCACCTTCTTTTTTCAGATACTTTTCTCTATTCCATATCTCAAAGCTCCTCTCATTTATAGAGATTACTTCATTTAAAAAGTCTTTATTTCCCTTTATGTAATCACTTAATTGTAAAATGTATTTCCTATCTTCTTTGTACTTATCCATATTTTTTAAATAGTAATCAATTTTTAAAGAAGAGTGAATATTAAACAATAATTCATCTTTATATTTTTCATTATCTTCCTCAGGATAAATTATTCTATATCTATTATATAAGGGAGGATTTTTACCATTGCTAGACGAACTTTTTATAGCTTCTATTAATCCTTCTTCAATTTTTTCCCTTATGAATTCTACCAATGGTCTATAATCTTTAAATCCATATAAGCTAGCTATTTCATCTAAGTCTATTTTCTTTTTTCCAGTAGACCTTATTGATTTCATTTTAGTCATCACCTATCTTTAGCTTTATTTATTCTTAAAATCACTTTGATTATACCATAAAAAAAGGTTCTATAATTAATGTTGGGGGGAAGAAATTCCTTCCAGCATTTTTTTATATCT
>CAZRYA010000089.1:0-7458 GCA_964604235.1 uncultured Tissierellaceae bacterium
CTCTACTCATACCGACTGAGCTATTTGGGCTTGTGTTTTTACTAATTGACAGTAAATCGTTTTATCTAAATAAAAGGCTTATATCTTTCGGACTAAGTGATTCAGCCAAAAGGAAAACCACCTTTTGCTTCTCTACTCATACCGACTGAGCTATTTGGGCTTGTGTTTTTACTAATTGACAGTAATCGTTTTATCTAAATAAAAGGCTTATAAACTCCTGCTTTACTTCACTTATTATTCTAACCTTTTTCCTTAAATAAATCAACCTAATTATTAATTTTATTAAATTTTTATTAAAATTACTTAATAATTAAAGCATATATAATATATTTTCTTAACAGAACAATTTATATTATATATGCTTTTAGATTAAATGTCAACTATTAAATTTTCTAATTCTTCTTTATTGAACTGGTATTTTGTGTTACAGAAATGACATACTATTTCTGCCTGCCCATCTTCTTCTATAATATTTTGAATCTCTATTTTCCCTACACTTTTTAAGACATTTTTTATTTTCTCTCTAGAACAATCACACTTATATTGAATGTCCTCCTTACTTAAGATTTCCATTTTAAAACCTTCTAAAACATGGTTAAGGATTTCTTCAGGGGTCATACCCCTATCTATTAGGGCTGACACTGGCTCTACACTACTAAGGGTTTTTTCTATCCTGTCTATATCTTCTTCTAATACACCTGGCAATAACTGAATTATATACCCTCCTGCTGCCTTTACAGATATATCTGTATCAACCAATACTCCTAAACTTACTGCAGATGGTTGTTGCTCTGAAATAGCATAATATGCTGCTATATCCTCTGCTATTTCTCCTGATATAATTTCAGCTTGTCCCACATATGGATCTTTAAGACCTAAATCCATTATTACTGTAACATTCCCTGATGTCCCAACTACTCCTCTTACATCTAACTTACCATCTTCTCTACTTGGTAAATCTACACCTGGCCTATCTACATAGCCTTTTACATCCCCCTTATTATCTGCAACTATTACAATATTTCCTATTGGTCCGTCTCCTGATATCCTAAGTGTCAGCCTATCTTGTTCATTTTTCATCATAGAGCCCATTATAGTTGCTGCTGTTAACGATCTACCTAGGGCTGCTGTTGCCGTTGGTGAAGTGTTGTGAGCCAATCTTGCCTCTTCAACCATATTAGTAGTGCTGGCTACAAATACCCTAATCATTCCCGTCTCGTCTATAGCTCTAATTAAATAATCCTTCATTAATATCCCTTCTTTCATTTTCTTACTATAAAGTTTAATCTCTCTGTCTTAGTCTCGGCTTCTTTAAAAGTAAAAGCTTCTAAACAATCTACACTGATAAAGCCTGCCTTCTTTAGCAGGCCTATAATTTCTTCTTTTCTCCAAGCTTTTTCTATATGGTCTTCGTTAAACCTCTGGAAGTTTTCTCCATCCTCTGATACAAAAAAAGTTAAATAAAATTCAACTATCTCCTCTTCTCTATCATAATAATTTTCCCAAGTATAAAATATATTTTCCCTATCTTCTACAAAAGTATTATTTCCTATTATCTCAGTAAGTTTATAATGAGAATTTATGTCGAATACAAAAAGCCCCCCATCTTCCAAATGGTCATATACATTTTTAAAAGACCTGTATAGGTCATCTTCCTTTAAGATATAATTTATACTGTCACAAACTGACAGGATTAATTCATATTTTTCACCTAAATCAAAGTCTACCATATTTTGCTTTAAGAGCCTAACATTTTTATATTTATTCAGCTTACCATCTGCCATTACCAACATATCCTCTGATAGGTCAAAACAAGTTAGTTTATAACCATTTTCAGCCAACTTCTCAGATAGGTTTCCCGTTCCACATGCCATTTCTAAAATGTTTTTAGGCTTTCTATTGTATTTTATAAGTATATCTTCTATATACTTATACCAACTACCATAATCAAAGTCATTCATTAATTCATCATAAACTTGTGCAAATTCACCATACATATATTTATTTCCTCCTAAACCCTATAAATTTTAAAATTTACAAAGATAAATATCCCAATTACAAAAATAATAGGTATAAATTCCAATAAAGTCATTTTTTCTTCAACTTGTCCAAACTTTAAATCAGGTATTTCTTTACTAGGGAAAGACTTTAAAAGGTAAATAAGCAAAAAAGCTAGTCCTAGTATAAAGCCCAAAACTATAAGGCTACTAATTAAGGGGATACTTTCTCCTCCTTGGCTTATATCCACTCCCATTTCTTCAAAATTTCCCATAAGCCTTGTAAGTCCAAAACCTATTGTCATGGCTATACTATTGTTTAAACTATGGCCTATCATACCTGTAAATATGGAATTAGACTTATAGACCATAATTCCAAGAACCAAACCTAAAAAAGCTGGTCCTATGAAATTGTATATATTAAAGTGAAAAAGTCCAAATAATATTGAAGAATAAATTATTGCCTTTTTCCTGCCCAGTCTCTCATATGAACTTAAGATGGTTCCCCTAAACATAACTTCCTCACATATGCCTGGTGCAAGGCCTACTACAAACAGACTCTTCAAGTAAACTGGAAAAGTCGTTGGCAATTCTACCCCTGGAGTATTAAATTCTATAAACTTACTTAAAATGTTTATTACTAGTCCATTTAAAAAGCCTCCTATTGGATAAGCCACCAACATGATAAGGACTACATATACTAGCTCTTTTAATGATATTTTATTAAGTCTTAGGCTAGATTTTAAATCCACCTTATTTATCATTAAATACATAATATTAGGTACTAGTATTATCAAATACTCTGTGATTAATATGCCTGAATTGAAATCTCTTGATTGGACAATTGATCCCAGTAGCAATAAGGCTATTCCTGACATCAAGAAAAATATATTTACATTTAATAAACCAACACTAGCTCTCTTTTCCATTTTACCCCTCCTATAAAAATTATACCTACAGTTCCCTGTAGGTAGTAAGTTTTACTCAAAAGTGAATATATATGGTATATTTCTATAATGGTCTCCATAGTTTAGACCATATCCTACTATGAATACATCAGGTATCTCAAATCCTACATATTTAGCTGATATGTCTACCTTTCTCCTACTTGGTTTATCTAACATTACACAAACCTCTACTGAATTTGGATTCTTAGTTTCTAAAAACTCCTTTACCTTTTTAAGAGTAAAGCCAGAATCTATTATATCATCAACTATAAGTATATCCTTTCCCTCTACTCCAGTTCTTATGTCATGAACTATTTCAACATCACCTGTTGAAATTTCACCATGGCCATAACTAGCAGTAGTCATAAAATCAACTTCTACTGGTATATTCATTTCTCTTACTAGGTCTGCTGTAAATACAAAGCTCCCTCTTAATAGTGATACTACCAATAAGTTTTTTCCCTGATAAGCCCTACTTATTTCTTTTCCTAATTCTTCCACCCTGCTTTGAATTTCTTCTCTACTATATAAAGTTTTTTCTTTTTTATTTTCAATCAAAACTCTTTCGCTCCTTTCAACTATGGATAACTTCTAGTCCATTTTTATATATCTAATATTATAGCATTAAATCATATTTTTGCACCACAATTATATTATTCCTCGTAATTTCCCTTATAAGTTATCTATTTCCTCTAGCTATTAAATATACTTATTTAAAATTTCCTATATTTTCGTAAGATATTAACATGTTTTTATTCTTTATGATATAATTAATAATTATATCTAAAGAGGTGCTGAAATGTTTGTAGAAAACACGGAAGAATTAGCTCAAAATAAATTACTTCTTCTATATATAATAGATTCTTCCAAGGATAAATTTAATAAGGATGAACTTTTAAATTTTATTTTATCTAGAGAATATATGAATTATTTTTTTGTAAAACAATACCTAATTGAATTAGTTCAATCTGAATTTATAGAAATACAGCTTATTGATAATACTGAAAAATATTCAATACTAGAAAAAGGGTCTATTGCTCTTGCTTATTTTATGGATAGGATTCCAGAATCTATAAAGCAAGATATGGATAAGGAGTTTAATCAACAAGAAGAAATCGAAAAGAGAAAGTCTCAAATAACAACAGAATACTATCAAAAAGAAAATAACCAATATGTAGTGAATCTAAAGCTTATAGAAAAAGATGATACCTTGTTTTCAATGTATTTAGATGTGTCTACAGTGGACCAAGCAAAAGATATTTGTACTAGATGGGAAGATAACCCTGAATACATCTACCAGAACATCATTAAAATCTTAACAGAGGAAAAGCCTAATTTATAGTAAATTAGGCTTTTTTATATAGTTTCCTTATGTCACCTGCAAAGTATAGGGATCCTACAAATAATATTAAATCTTTAGTCTGCCTATTATTTATGGCCAATTCATAGGCTTTTTTATAATCTTTTTCTATTTTTATATTTGAATTGTAATCCCTACCGGCTTCATATATATCCTCTGCCAGATACCTTCTAGCCATACTAGTCTCCGTTATAATTATTTCATCCCCATAAGGGAATAAACCTTCCACCATGTGGCTCATGTCTTTTCCCTTCAATATACTTGTACATATTATAAGCTCCCTATAGTCTATATAAGCCAAATTACTTAATAGGTTCCTAATCCCTTCCAAGTTATGAGACCCATCTATTATAACCATAGGTTCCTTATGAATAAGTTCCATCCTAGCTGGCAATAAATTCTTTAAAATCCCCTGCCTTATTTGATTTTCCAAGATACTTATTATCCCCATATCCCTTAGTTTTAAGACTGTATAAATTCCCAGTACACAGTTTTCAACCTGATATAGGCCCATCAAACTAATCTTTAAATCCCTATACTTAAAATTTCCATAGGTAAAATCAAAAACCGACCCATTTTCATCTGCCGATTTTATTTTAAAAGTAGATTTTCCTACAATTTCCATACTTGCTCTTTTTTCTTCGACTTCTCTACAGAAAACTTTCTCAACTGATTTTTCTTGGTCTTTAGTAATTAGAAGCCCATTTTCTTTCAAAATACCTACTTTATTGTAGGCTATTTCTTCTAAACTATTGCCTAATATATCCATGTGGTCATAGTCTATTTTTGTTAGAACAGAAACTAAGGACTTGTCTATTATATTAGTTGTATCGTATCTTCCACCTATACCTACTTCTAAAACTACAAGGTCTACTTCTTTTTCCATAAAATACATAAAACCTAGTACCGTTACTATTTCAAAGGTCTTTGGCTCTGGTATACCTTCTAACTTAATTACTCTCATGGCTTCTTTGACAATTCCTGTTAATCTTACTAGGTCTTTATCTGGAATATTTTTCCCATTAAGCTTTATTCTTTCATTAAAAACTTCTATATAGGGTGATGTAAACATACCAACCTTATATCCTGCCTCAATTAAAATACTATTTATAAAAGAGGAGGTGGAACCTTTTCCATTAGTTCCACCTATGTGTATAAAGTTTAGGTTTTTGTGGGGATTACCAACAAGTTCTAACAATCTCTCCACAGATTTAAAACTAGTATTACTTCCAAACCTATCTATATGATTTATATATTCAATAGCCTCTTTATAGTCCATTTTCCCACCTAAATATTAGCCTTTACACTTTCTATTCTCTCTAATACATTTTTAAGCATCTCTTCAAATTTAACCTTCTTAGCTTCTTCTTCTTTAACCAAACTTTCTGGTGCCTTAGATATGAAGCCCTGGTTGGAAAGTTTTCCTACTACTCTTTTTATTTCTGACTCTAGTTTTTCTCTTTCCTTATTCAATCTTTCTAGCTCTTTTTCATAGTCTATTAATTCATTTAATGGTAAAAATACTTCTGCCTTATCTAATACTAGAGAGATAGTATCCCCTTCAACTTGTCCCTTATCCTTTATAAGTTCTATTCCTTCTGCAGAAGCTAGGTTGATAAAATGCCTCTCACCTAAACTAATAGTACTTTCAATTTCACTGTCCCTTGTCACAAAAATTTGCTTAGATTTCTTAGAAGGAACTATATTCATCTCTGCCCTTGCATTCCTAATGCCCTTAATTGCCGTTTTAATATATTCAATATCTTTTTCAGATTTTTCAAATACTAAATCTTCACTATATTTTGGCCATGAACTCAATATTAATGGGTCTTTCTTTCCCGGTAAATTTTGCCAAATTTCTTCTGTTATGAATGGCATAAAAGGATGTAGGAGTTTTAATATGTTCCTCAATGTATAAAGAAGCACTTTTTTTGCATTTTCTTTACTTTCACCTTCTTGGCCATATAACCTAGACTTAACCATTTCTATATACCAGTCACAGTACTCATCCCAAGTAAAATCGTAAATTCTTCCTGCTGCTAAGCCAAGTTCATACTTATCTAGGTTATGGGTCATATCTTCAATCGCCTTGTTTAATTTAGATAATATCCACCTATCTTCATCTTCTAAACTAGCATAGTCAATATTTTCTATGTCTACTTCTGAATCTAGATTCATCAATACAAACCTACTTGCATTCCAAAGTTTATTTGCAAAATTCCTATTAGCTTCAACTCTTTCCTTGCTAAACCTCATATCATTTCCTGGAGTACTACCTGTTACTAGGGTAAACCTAAGAGCATCTGCCCCATACTCCTCTATTATATCCAATGGATCAATACCATTATCTAAAGACTTACTCATCTTCCTTCCTTGTTCATCTCTGATTAAACCTGTTAATACAACATCTTTAAAAGGAAGCTTACCTGTATTTTCAAGGGCTGAGAATACCATTCTAATTACCCAGAAGAAAATAATATCATAACCTGTTACAAGTACATCTGTTGGGTAAAAATAATCATAGTCTTCAGTTTTATTAGGCCAACCTAAGGTTGAAAATGGCCATAAGGCTGATGAAAACCAAGTATCTAAAGTATCCTCATCCTGGCTAATATTAGTACTTTCGCACTTTTTACACTTGCTTATTTCCTCTTTAGATACGTTTATCTCTCCACAATCGTGACAATAATAAACAGGTAATCTATGACCCCACCACAACTGTCTTGAAATACACCAGTCCTTTATATTTTCCAACCAATTTATATATATAGACTTAAATCTTTCTGGTATAAAATTCAAATCATCATTTATAGCTGCCTCTAAAGCTGGTTTAGCTAGCTCTTCCATTTTTACAAACCACTGCTTAGAAATTAGGGGTTCAATTACTGTATCACACCTATCACAATGGCCTACTGCATTATTATGATCTTTTATTTCAACTAAAAATCCCTTGTCTTCCAAGTCTTTAACTATTTCGCGCCTTGCATCATACCTATCTAAGCCTGCATACTTTCCACCATTCTCAGAAATACTTGCATCTTCATTCATTATTATGAATTGACCTAAATTATGCCTTTCTCCAACTTCAAAGTCGTTAGGGTCATGGGAAGGAGTTATTTTTACTGCTCCTGTTCCAAATTCCATTTCCACATAA
>CAZRYA010000090.1:0-7406 GCA_964604235.1 uncultured Tissierellaceae bacterium
GTCACCATCACGGCCAGCCCTGCCTGCTTCTTGATAGTAAGACTCCATATTTTGAGGCATATTATAGTGGATTACATACCTGACATT
This sequence comes from uncultured Tissierellaceae bacterium, assembly GCA_964604235.1. GTDB lineage: Bacteria > Bacillota > Clostridia > Tissierellales > Tissierellaceae > CAZRYA01. The sequence goes on from CAZRYA010000090.1 coordinate 88, forward strand.
GGGTTTATCAATTCCCATACCAAAGGCATTGGTTGCCACCATTATCTGGTTATCCTCTAATATAAACTTATCCTGATTTTCCTGCCTAAGCTTAGGTGTCATTCCACCGTGATAGCCAATGGCCTTAATGCCATACATATTTAGTTTATCTACCAAGGACTCAACTGTCTTACGAGTTGCACAATAGATAATACCAGACTTGTCCCTTCCATCTATTTGTATATAGTCCTTTAAATAAGTGAATTTATCACTTAGTTTAACTACATCATAAAATAGGTTGGGCCTATCAAAGCCAACTATTGATTCAATAGGGTCTATTAGTTGAAGTAGGTTTTTTATCTCCAGGATAACTTCCTTAGTTGCTGTAGCAGTATAGGCTGAAACCACTGGCCTGGTTTTTAAATTTTTTAAAAACCTAGGTATTTCTTGGTAGGATGGCCTAAAGTCGTGGCCCCATTGGCTAATGCAATGGGCCTCATCAACGGCTACCATGGATAAATCAATGTCCTTAACCACCTGTATAAAGGAATAGGTATTTAATCTTTCAGGTGCAACATAGACTATTTTATACATATTATTTTTAATGGCCTGTGTCCTCTTATTAAATTCAGCCTGAGATAGGCTACTATTGATAAAGGTACTTGCAATACCTATTTCTTCAAGGCTATCAACCTGGTCCTTCATTAAAGAAATAAGTGGAGATATAACTAGGCTAACACCATCCATTAAAATTGCTGGAAGTTGATAGCAAAGGGATTTTCCACCACCAGTAGGCATTATACCAAGAACATCTTGACCTTCTAAAACACCATTTATTATTTTTTCCTGCCCAGTTCTAAATTGGTCATAGCCAAAGTACTTGCTAAGGGCTTCATATATATTCAAAAAATCACATCCGTTTCTAAATGTCATATATATTATATATCAATAATAAAATATATTCTATTATAGAAGATTATATTCTTAATATGTTATAATGATACTTAATTATTATGAAAAGGTGATATTATGTTTACTATAGATATAAATGGACTGGAAGAGACTAAGGCCTTTGGAAAAAGATTAGGCTCTTTATTAAAGCCAGGAGATATACTTTGCTTAAATGGAGACTTAGGAGCAGGTAAGACTACCTTGACCAAGTCAATAGGCCTTGGTCTTGGGGTTGAAGATTATATTACCAGCCCAACTTTTGCACTTATAAATGAATATGAGGGAAATTTTCCCGTTTACCATTTTGATGTATATAGGCTAGAAGGGGTTGGAGATAGTTTTGACCTAGGCTTTGATGAATATTTTTTTGGAAGGGGAGTTTGCATCATAGAATGGGCAGAAAAAATAGAAGAAGTTCTTCCAGAAGATAGGATAGTCTTAGATATAGAAAAAACTTCTGAAATGGGAAGAAAAATAAACTTGAGAGGCTATGGAAGTAGGTATCTAGAAGTTATTAAGGAGATGGAAAAATAGTGAGAGTTTTAGCATTGGATACTTCTAGTTTAATGTCAACTTGTTCAGTAATAGAAGACAATAAACTTTTAGGAGAGTATTCTTTAAATCAAGATATGAGTCATTCTGAAAAACTTGTACCTATGATAAGGGAAGTCTTGAGTAATTTAGACTTTAAGATAGAAGATATAGACTTATATGCAGTTGCCACAGGGCCAGGGTCCTTTACTGGACTGAGGATAGGGGTAGCTACCATGAAAGGTTTTGCCCATGTATTTGACAAGCCAATAGTAGGGGTTTCAACCCTTGAAGCTATGGCCTACAATATTAATAGTAGGGACATAATAGTTCCAATAATAGATGCTAGGAGGAATAGGGTATATGTAGGTATTTACACCTATGATGATGGGCTTAAAGAAATTTTGAAACCTCAGGTTATGGATATAGATACTTTAATTGACTACCTGTCAAGCTATGAAAACATTATTTTCAATGGGGACGGAGCAAGTACTTATCTTAATAAAATAGATGAAAGCTTAGGTGGAAGATATAGATTGGCTCCTATAGGACAAAATTTTTGTAGGGCAACTTCTATTGGAGAGCTTGGAATGGAAAAATATAAGAAGGGTCTAGTTGATGATTATTTTTCTTTAGTTCCTGAATATTTAAATCTATCCCAAGCAGAAAGAGAGCTAAGGGAAAGGAAGCAGGGAAAATGAAATTTTCTATTAGAGACTTACAAGAGAAAGATATAGATAGGATTTTACAAATTGAGGAAGAGTCTTTTGCCCATCCTTGGTCTAAAGATTCACTTCTATTTGAAATCGAACAAAACCTACTAGCTAAGTATCTAGTGGGAGAAATTGATGGAAATGTAGTTGGCTATGGAGGTATGTGGACCATTGTAGACGAAGGCCATATTACCAATATAGCTGTAGGTAAAGACCATAGGCACTTAGGCTTGGGAGAAAAAATTTTACAAGGGTTAATTGACTATGGAAGGAGTGTTGGCCTAGTGGCAATGACTTTAGAAGTTAGGGTTTCCAATGAACCAGCCAAGGGGCTTTACAGTAAATTGGGATTTGAATCAGTAGGGATAAGGCCCAAATACTATTCAGATAACAATGAAGATGCAATGATAATGTGGAAAACATTAGAGGAGATGTGAAGAAATGTTAACTTTAGGAATAGAAAGTTCCTGTGATGAAACATCTTGTGCAGTAATAAAAGATGGTAGGGAAATACTATCAAATATTATCTCATCACAGATAGAAATACACAAGGAGTATGGTGGAGTTGTGCCAGAAGTGGCATCAAGGAAACATGTTGAAAATATAAATCTAGTGGTGGACCAAGCCCTAAAGGAGGCTGGGGTAGGATTTTCTGATATAGATATAGTTGGAGTGACCCAAGGGCCTGGCCTAGTAGGCGCACTTTTAATTGGTATATCAACAGCTAAGGCCATAGCCTATAGTATTGATAAACCCTTAATCGGAGTTAACCATATTCATGGACATATATGTGCTAATTATATAGAGCATAAGGACCTAGAGCCACCTTTTACCTGTCTAATAGTGTCTGGAGGTCACACCTATCTCTTAGATGTAAAGTCTTATACTGATTATGAGCTAGTAGGTAGGACTAGGGACGATGCAGCAGGTGAAGCCTTTGATAAGGTTGCCAGAGCTTTAGGCCTTCCTTATCCAGGAGGACCAGTTATAGACAGGTTGGCTGAGGAGGGAAATCCAAAAGCAGTTGATTTTCCAAGGGTCATGTTAGAGAAAGATTCTTATGATTTTAGTTTTTCTGGACTAAAGACAGCAGTCTTAAATTATTTAAATCAAATGGAACAGAAAAATCAAGAAATAGTAGTTGAAGATGTTGCAGCAAGTTTTCAAGAGGCCGTATTAGATGTCCTTGTGGATAAGTCTTTTAGACTGGCTAAGGAAAAGAATAGGGATAAAATAGTTATGGCTGGTGGAGTAGCTTCCAATGAAGGCCTTAGGAATAAAATGGAGGCAAGAGGATTGGAAGAAGGGGTGAAAATTCTCTATCCATCTAGAATACTATGTACAGACAATGCTGCTATGATAGGATCTTCTGCTTATTTTAACTATAAAGCAGGTATTAAATCAGATATGGGGCTTAAAGTTAAACCAAACCTAGGATTGTAATCCTAGGTTTTTTTATCCACAAATCCACTAGAACATATGATGTTTTTCTGTGGATAATGTGTATTAAATTGTTAAGAACTAGTGAAATGACACTATTACATGGGGATAACTCTGTGGACACTGTTGATAACTTGTTGATTTATTGTTACTAAGTCTCAGATTTTGTTATTAACTCATCATATAGATTATTCAGTTTATTATCTAAGCTTTCACGGTTACTGGTTAAGTCGAAGACTTTATCAGTATCAGAGTAGATTTCAGTATCACATAAAAGTTCATCTATCTTTTGGATTTCAAGCTCTACTTTAGATATATTTTCCTCTAAATCCTTTATTTCCTTTTTTAATCTTCTCTCCTCTATTAGGAGGTCTTTTTCTTTTTTCCTATCAATTCTAATTTGAGTTTTAGTTTTTTCTTGTATAGGAGTTTCATCTTCACGATTAATTTGATTTTTCTTTTCCAGATAATAATCGTAGTTTCCAAGGTATTCAATAAGTCCATCAGGATTGAGTTCTAGGATCTTATCACAAGTCCTATTTAGAAAATACCTGTCATGGGATATGACAAAGACTGTTCCCTCATAGTCTAAAATAGCATCTTCTAAAACCTCCTTAGAATCTATGTCTAAATGGTTAGTAGGCTCATCCATAAATAAAAGATTGGCTTCAGAAAGCATTAGTTTTAGTAGGGATAATCGGCCTTTTTCTCCACCACTTAAGTCGGAGATTTCTTTAAAGATATCATCTCCTACAAACATAAACTGGCTAAGGACAGTCCTAATATCATAGTGGGTGAAGCTAGGATTTTCATCCCATATTTCATCAGCTATGGTTTTATTTAAGTTGAGTTTAGACATTTCTTGGTCAAAATATGCAGGATATACATGGTGGCCAAAAGAATAACTACCTCCATAGGAAGTTTCTTCTCCAAGTAATATTTTAAAGAGGGTGGACTTACCTACTCCATTTGGGCCAATAAGTCCAACTCTTTCACCCCTATATATGTTAAAAGTAACACTTTCAAACAAAGCTACTTGGCCAAATGATTTGTTTAGGTCTTCTACATGGATTACATCCTGGCCTGATTTAATTTTAGGGGAAAATTTGAACCTACTTTTTTTAACTTCTTCATATTTTTCCATTACTTCAATCTTATCCAGCATCTTTTGTCTACTTTTGGCTAGACCTTCATATCTTTCTCCTCCATAGGCTTTAAATCTTTCGATTATTTCTTTTTGCCTTTTTATCTCCTTAGCCTGGTCTTCCAAGTGTCTTTGGTGGATTTCTAAATCTATTTTTCTTCTCTTAATAAATTCTGTATAGTTTGTATTATATTCTTTTAGCTTATGGTGTTCTAATAGGAAGATTCTATTTACTACATTATCTAAGAAGTACCTATCATGGGAAATTATTAGGACAGCCCCCTTATAATCTTTTAAAAACCTTTCTAGCCAAGATATAGCTTCTATATCTAAATGGTTAGTGGGCTCATCCAAAAGTAGAATATCAGGATTTTCTAAGAGTAATTTAGCAAGGGATATTCTGGATTTTTGTCCACCACTTAATACATTAACAGGTTTGTCAAAATCCTCTTCCAAAAAGCCTAATCCCTTTAAAGTTCCCCGAATAGAAGACTTGTAGCCATAGCCATTTTTAGAGTTAAAGTCTTCGGACATTTGGCTGTACCTATTCATAATTTGGTCTAATTTATCAGTATGGCCCTTAGCACCTTCTAGGCTAATTTCTTCCTCTAGCAGCCTAAGGCTACTTTCCATTTGTATTAGGTCTTCAAATATGGTCATGCATTCATCAAATATATTTTTATCACTATTTATTTTCGTGTGTTGCTTTAAGTAGCCAATTTTCATATCTTTTCTTAAAAAGATATCACCATCGTCCATAGGTATATCTTTGTTCAATATATTAAAAAGGGTGGTTTTACCAGACCCATTAACTCCTATTAAACCAACCCTATCTCCATTTTCTATATTAAAGCTTATATCTTGTAAAATAGGGTCGACTATATATGATTTATTGATTTTATTACATGTAAGGACTAACATGGAATACCTCCTTTCGTTAATACTCTCATTGTATCAAAAAAAAACTTTTTTTAAAAGAAAGTAAATTTCTTGAACTGATATACCCACTAGTAGTATAATAGGAGTAAGGAGGAGACTTATGGATATTAAGATAGATGAAAAAGCAAAAAAATATATTAGGGAAAACTCTAGGAACAAATCAGTAGCAATTTCTTTTATTAAGTCAGGAGGGTGAAATGGGGTCTATAAGTTGGTAATTAAGCCAAGCTTACCTTCTAGGATAGAAGAATATAATGTTTATAATATAGAAGATATAGATGTATATATACTTAAACAGTTAGTTAGGGCTAACGGCCATATAAGCATAAGCCTCAGTGAATTTTTTTGGAGAAAAAGTCTTAAGCTTAAGGGTATAAGAATCTAGGTAAATTTTATAAGTTATGGTAATTTACTATAATTGACATAATTATATCACTTTGATATAATTATTTAATAATAATACAAGGTGGTGAATTATGTGAAGAGTACAGAAAAAGAAAATAAGGTATCAATCACTGTAATTAGGAGGTTACCTAAATATTACAGATACTTAGGGGAATTAATTGAAAAGGGAGTTAATAGGATCTCTTCTCAAGAGTTAAGCAAAATGACAGGTTTTACAGCTTCTCAAATAAGACAAGATTTAAACAATTTCGGTGGATTTGGTCAGCAGGGTTATGGCTATAATGTAGAAGAGCTACATGGACAACTAGCTAAAATCTTAGGATTAGAAACAATCTACGATGCGGTTATAGCAGGAGCAGGTAACTTAGGCCAGGCAATAGCTAATTATAAAGGGTTCGAAGATGCAGGCTTTAGAGTTTTATCAATGTTTGATAAAAACCCAAAACTAATAGGCTTAAAGATAAGAGATATTGAAATAAGGGATATAGATAATATGAAAGAGTTTATTCATGAGAACAATATAGAAATCGGTATAATAACTACACCAAAGGAAAGTGCTCAAGACATAGCCAATATTTTTATTGAGTCAGGTATAAAGGGAATATGGAACTTTGCCCCAACAGACATTATAGTTCCAGAAGATATAATAGTAGAAGATGTAAGATTAAATGAATCTTTATTTGCCTTATCATATTTTTTAAATCAGGATAATCATTAATTTCACAAAAATTCCGAAAATTAAACAAAAGTTTTTTTAAAAAGGTCTATTTCATCAGTTTTACTGGAGGGTAGGTCTTTTATTTTTAAGAAGAAGGGATAAATCTTTAACAAAGTTGTGGTATTATTTCACAATATATATTATAATATATATTAGTTACATAGATAACAGGGAGGGAAATTATTATGAATTTTAATTTAACAAAGGAAAACGAAATGATTAGAGCTGTAGTAAGAGACTTTGCTGAAAAAGAAGCTAAGCCTATAGCTGCAGAAATAGATCAAACAGAAAGATTTCCAAAAGAAACAGTAGAAAAAATGGCAAAATACAATATGTTGGGAGTTCCGTTTCCAGTAGAGTATGGTGGAGCTGGAGCAGATGATTTAGCTTATGCTATAACTGTTGAAGAACTTTCCAGATGTTGTGCAACTACAGGTGTTATTTGTTCAGCACATACTTCATTAGGTGCATGGCCAATATACAGATTTGGTACAGAAGA
>CAZRYA010000091.1:0-7402 GCA_964604235.1 uncultured Tissierellaceae bacterium
TAAGGTTCAGTAAGGTTCTTATATGGTTTCAATTCCAAGTTTTGTTAAACCCTTGGCAAAGTCTACTATTCCATCTTTGTCATAAACACTAATTAAAGCCCTTTTCATAGTAACACCTCTACTTTTCTATTTTAACTTTTCCGCCTTCAATCCTTATATTTCCCTGACAATAGTCCTTAAGGCTTTCTACTAATAACTTGTGTTCAAGCTTTAATACCTCACCCTGTAACTTAATATAATCGTAATGATCCAAGACCTCTACAGAAGCTTGACTTATTATTGGGCCTGTATCTGTTCCCTCATCTACAAAGTGAACTGTAGCCCCACTGATTTTAACCCCACTGTCTATTACTGCCTTATGAACTCTTTCTCCATAATATCCCTTACCACAAAAACTTGGAATTAAAGATGGATGGATATTTATTATCCTATTTTCATACTTTCTTATGAAACTTGGACTTAAGACCTTTAAGTATCCTGCTAAAACAATTAGATCTATTTCTTCTTCTTCCAGTTTCTTCATTATCTCGCCATCAAAATCTTCCACTAGCTTACTATCTATGAAATAATTTTTTATCTTATGTTTTTTTGCCCTCTCCAAACCATAAGCATTGGCTTTATTAGATATTACAAGCCTAACGCTTCCATCTATCAGCCCATTCTCAGTATTATCTATAATTGCCTGTAAATTAGTTCCACTGCCCGATATTAAAACAGCTATATTTAGCATATTTCAACTTCTCCATTTCCATCTACAATTTCTCCAAGTAAACAATAGTCTTCGCCAGCTTCTTTTAAATAAGTCTCTATTCTTTCCCTGTCTTCTTGGCCTACTATGAAGACAAGTCCTACTCCCATATTAAATGTAGCAAACATTTCTTCCTCCGAAATGTTTCCCCATTTCATTAGTTGATTAAAAATCTCAGGCCTCTTAATCCTATCCTTATAGACTAAGGCCTTTATATTTTCATTTAAAACCCTAGGTATGTTTTCATAAAAGCCTCCGCCAGTTATATGGCTCATAGCCTTAACATTGAACTTGTCTATTATATCCAACATTGGGTCCATATAAATTCTCGTTGGTTTCAGCAGTTCTTCTCCTATTGTAGTTCCCAGCTCATCTATATAGGTATCCACTTGAAAATTCATCTTTTCAAATACAACTTTTCTTACTAGAGAAAATCCATTACTATGAACTCCACTTGAAGCTAAAGCAAATATAAGGTCACCTGACTCAGTTTTAGAACCATCTATTAATTTATCTTCATCTACTACCCCTACTGCAAAGCCAGCTAAATCGTACTCACCATCACTATAAAAACCTGGCATTTCTGCTGTTTCTCCCCCGATTAAGCCACAGCCTGCCTTTATACAGCCCTTAGAAACACCTTCTACTATTTCAGCCATTTTTTCGGGAACTAGCTTTCCAGTTCCAATGTAATCTAAGAAAAACATAGGTTTTGCCCCTTGGCATAAAATATCATTTACACACATGGCTACACAGTCTTCACCTATGGTATTGTGTTTATCCATCATAAAGGCTAGTTTTAATTTAGTTCCCACTCCATCAGTTCCTGAAACCAAAATAGGATTTTTATATTTATTAACATCCAGTTTAAATAAACCAGCAAATCCACCTATACTGGACATTACTCCATCTACATGGGTTCTTTTGACCATATCTTTAATCAAGCTTACTTGTTTATATCCTGCTTCTTTATTTACTCCTGAATCTTTATAAGTTAAACTCATAAAATCCCTCCTATTATTTTTCTATTGGGTAAGAATTATTTAAACATCCTGTACAAAAATCATTGGGTTTACCTGTGGCATTTAACAAGCCTTCTAAAGATAAGTAGCTTAAAGAGTCTGCTCCAGATAGGTCTTCTATCTCTTTTATTGTCTTTTGAGCGGCTATTAAATTCTTCCTATTTCCTGTGTCCATCCACAAGTGGCAAGAATACTTTACTGGTGGAGCCGCAATCCTAACATGGACCTCTTTAGCTCCTGCATCTTTTAACATCTGAACTGTTCTACTGATAGTAGTTCCTCTTACTATTGAATCATCTACTAGGATAATCCTCTTGCCTCTTACATTTTCATCTAAGGCGTTGAGCTTTATCCTAACTCCCTGTTCTCTTAGTTCCTGACTTGGTTCAATAAAGGTCCTTCCAACATACCTATTTTTTATTATTCCTTCAGCATAGGGGATTTTAGATTCTTCTGCATAACCTATTGCTGCAATTGTTCCTGAATCTGGAGCTCCGATTACTATATCTCCATCAATATAAGCCTCCCTGGCTAACTGTCTCCCTGCCTCTATCCTACTTAAATAAATGCTACTTCCATCTAGTTTACTATCTGGCCTAGCAAAATATATTATTTCAAAGGAACAAAGCTTCTTATCCTTTTTTTCTAAATATATACTGCTTATCCCATTTTCATCTATTATTACTATCTCTCCTGGCTCAATATCTCTTATAAACTCTGCCCCCATAGTGTCAAAGGCACAAGTTTCAGATGCCAGGACATAATCTCCATTTATTATCCCTAGGGAAAGAGATTTTATTCCATATGGATCCCTTCCTCCTATTAGCTTTTCCGTTGTCATTAAGACAAATCCATAGCTACCAACTATACTTTTAAGGGCTTTAACAACTGCATCTTCCAAAGTATCCCTATGATGTTTGGCTATTAAGTTGGCTATTACCTCTGTATCAATTTGAGACTGAAAAATTGCCCCCTTATCTTGTAATTCAGACTTTAGTTCTTCATAGTTTACAATTGCCCCATCATGGGCCAAGGCCAAGGCACCTTTTTTGTAACCTACCACCAAGGGCTGGGCGTTCATTATTGTAGGAATCCCATCCTTGGCATATCTTACGTGGCCTATTGCTATATTTCCCCTTAATCTTTCCATAGTTTCCTTAGAAAAAACCTCATGAACTAAACCTAAATCCTTAAAATAGTCTACAAAGCCATTATTATTTACTGCAATTCCAGTACTGACCTGCCCCCTATGCTGTAGTGCATAAAGTCCATAATATATTACCTTAGATATATCTGATTTAGAATTACTATAAATCCCTACAACTCCACTCATAGTTACACCAATCCTTTAATTTTGATTTAATTCAGTATCCATATCTTCAACTTCTCTAACCATTTTTACTTTATAGTCTTTTAGCTTGTCCTTTAGGACTGGATATTTTAAAGAAAGAATTTGAACAGCTAGCAAGGCTCCATTTTCTCCACCATCAATCGCAACAGTAGCAACTGGAACTCCCTTAGGCATTTGAACAACGGATAAGAGAGAATCTAGTCCATCCATAGTTGAAGACTTGGCTGGAATTCCTATTACTGGTAGAATACTAAGACCTGCTAAAACTCCTGCCAAATGGGCTGCCTTTCCTGCTATTGCAATTATAAGTTCAATTCCATTTTCATCTACATTTTCTACAAACTCAACTGCCCTATAAGGTGTTCTGTGGGCTGAAATAACCCTAGTTTCATAGTCTACTCCAAACTCTTCTAATACTCCTACAACCTTATCTGAAATTTTCCTATCTGAAATACTCCCCATTATTATTCCAACTTTCATATTAATCCTCCTATTTAAAGTAATCTACTGCATTTTTAAATATTTCTAAAACATTTTGTCCCACATTTTTATACAAGTCATCTGATACTCTGTCTATTCCTGTTATAGTTCCATATATTAAGCCATTTGGACTAGATAAAGATTCAATTCCATATTCTGAACCTGTTAAGTTATCTTTAAAAACTGTTGCAACTTGTCCATTTTCAAACAATCTATCTAAATTATCTCCCACTATTCTTCCACTCTTACTTCCTAGAGGTTGGATATAGTCTTCATTGAATTTTCCACCTGCTAGGAAAGGACTCAAATTGGATTTTAAATTAACCCTTACCATTTCAGAAATAAAGCCTGCTTCTTTATTATTAGTTATAAGTAGATTTTGTTCTGACCCATCTACATACTTTCCGTACTCTATCAATCCAAGCTTTATAAGACTTTCAAATCCATTTCCTATCCCTAAAATTAATTTTTTATCTTCTATATGGTTCTCCACTGCTTTTTTAACTATTGGGTTTTCAAAAATCAATTTAGTGTATTTACTTCCTGACTCTGGTTCGCTTCCCATTACCATTCCATCTGGAAGGGCTAAAATATGACAATTTTCTATATGGTTGGCTAATTTCTTATAGGACTCTTCCCTCTTAGACTTATCCAAAGTTTCAAATACATAGCTTTCAACCTCAGCCCCTAACTTAGTAAAAGCTTTTTCTAAATTGTATTCTCCATAAGTTCCCTTAAAGATTGGAATAAATACCCTTACATTTTCAACCTTCTCCTTATATTTCAACTGACTAGATAACTTATAATCTTTCTTACTTTCAAACTCCACTGGTTTGACTATAGGAAAAACTTCCTCTTGAACCTTAGTATAAATAAGCTCTAGCTTTTCTAAATCAATTGTTTGACCAGCTACTTTTATTTGACTTCCCTCTGTCTTACCTAAACTTTCATAGTATTTACAATCTATATGAGACTTATCAAAGCCCCTATTCAATTCAACTACTATTGATCCATACATAGGGTTAAATAAATCCTTCCTTGATCCATTTAAGCTAATACCTATACCATTACCTAAAGCCATTTCACTAATACTTCTTCCTATTCCACCATTTTTTACACTAGATGCTGAAATTATAATTTTTTCATCTATTAATTTTTTAATATATCCATAAGTTTTCCTAAGTTCATCTAAGTCTAAAGTACCATCCTCACCTATTGGGAAAATAAAGACACCAACTTCAGAAGCAAAGTTTTTAAATTCTGGAGATATGATTGAATCAACCTTGTCATAATTAACTGCAAAAGAAATTAGGGTTGGTGGCACATTTAAATCTTCAAAAGTTCCACTCATACTATCTTTGCCACCGATTGCTGGCGTATCAAAAGCCTTTTGAACTCTATAAGCTCCTAAGAGGCTCAATAGAGGTTTACTCCACTTTTTAGGATCCTTATCTATCCTTTCAAAATACTCCTGAAAACTTAACCTAGTCTTTTCAACATCTCCCCCTATAGCAACTATTTTCGCCAAAGATTCTACTACTGCATAATATCCTCCATGGTATGGACTCCATTTTGAAATACTTGGATCAAAACCATAAGACATCATAGAGCAGGTTTTTGTCTGGCCTGTTTCTACTGGAATCCTACTTACCATACCCTCTGCTGGAGTTAGTTGGTTTTTTCCACCTAAGTTCATCAAGACTGTCTCACCACCAACTGTAGAGTCAAAGTTTTGAATAAGCCCCTTTTGGCTAGCTATATTTAAATCCATTAAGTTCAATTTAAGCCTATCCATAACTTCAGAATCTTCTAAATCTTCTGATTGATTGAAATAGTCTTTCTTCTTAGGATATACTACTTCTATTTTATTCTGCTTTCTTATACCATTACTATCTAAAAAGTCTCTATTTATATGAACTAGGCTATGACCATCATAATTCATCTTTAATACTTTTTCTTCTGTTACCCTTGCAACTATTGTAGCTTCAACATCTTCCTCCCTACAATACTTTAGGAATTCTTCAACATTTTCAGGTCCAACTACTGCCGCCATCCTCTCTTGAGATTCTGACAAGGCTATTTCAAGTCCATTTAAACTTTGGTTTTTTAAAGGAACCTTATTTAAATCTATATCTAGTCCATCAGCTAGTTCACCAATGGCTACCGAAACTCCTCCAGCTCCAAAGTCATTGCAAATTTTAATAAGTTTAGATGCTTCTGGTCTCCTAAATAATCTAACTATCTTTCTTTCCACAGCAGCATTTCCTTTTTGAACTTCAGCTGCTGAATTATCAAAAGACTCTTCTGTATGTTTTTTGGAAGAACCTACTGCCCCTCCTACTCCATCTTTTCCAGTTCTACCGCCAATTAGGATTACTGAATCTCCTGGTTCTGCAGCCCCCCTATAAACATTTTCTACAGGTGCTGTTGCAACTAAAGCTCCAACTTCCATTCTCTTAGCCTTGTAACCTTCATCATATATTTCTCTGACAAAACCTGTTGCAGCTCCTATTTCATATCCATAAGAACTATATCCCTCCATGGCAGTTCTCGTAATCTTTCTTTGGGGTAATTTTCCAGCTAAAGTATCTTCTACAGATTCTCTTGGATCTGCTGAACCTGTAATCCTCATTGCTTGATATACATAGGCCCTACCTGATAAAGGATCTCTAATTGCCCCTCCTAAACAGGTTCCTGCTCCTCCAAAAGGCTCCATTTCAGTTGGGTGATTGTGAGTTTCATTTTTAAACATCAAGAGATATTTTTCATCCACCCCGTCCACATCAACATCTATTACTATCGAAGCTGCATTGATCTCCTTAGAATCTTCCTTGTCATCTAACAAGCCTTTTTTCTTAGTTTCTTTCATATTTATCGTTGCCAAATCCATTAATGATACTACTTTTTTATTTTCTCCATATACAAAATCTCTTGATTTTAAGTAGCTATCTAGACTTTCCTGGAATAATTTTTCATAATAATTCTCAGTTAATTTTATATCTGTTATCTCAGTCATAAAAGTTGTATGCCTACAGTGATCTGACCAGTAAGTGTCTATTAACTTCAACTCAATTAATGACGGTTGCCTCTTTTCAACATTTTTAAAATAGTCTTGGCAAAATAAAATATCCTCAATGTCTAAGCCAATTCCATATTCTTCCTTGAATTCTTCAATATCTGATTCAATTAAACTTAAAAAGCCATCAACTTTTAGTATATCTTCTGACCTGTAATTTTTCCTTAAACTTAATTCTTCTAAATCCAATTCTGAACTCTCCAAAGGATTTATATAGTATTTTTTAATCTTATCCAGTTCTAAGTCATTAATTCCTTTAAATACAAAAATCTTTGAATGACCTAAGTCAAAATTTTCATTCTCAATTACATAGGATGCAATCTCCCTAAGGGATTCTTCTCTTTGATTAAATTGACCTTTTAACATTTCAATCCTAAAGTATTTTTCATCTTCTGAAATTTCAATCTTATCTTCATACTTGTCATCCAAACTAGGTTCATATAGGACTTTATCGACTAATAGACTAGATTCCTCATCACTTAAACCTACTAAATCATATACATTTAAAATTCTTACACCTTCTAGTGAATCAATTTTCAAATAGGACCTAACCTCATTTAAAATTGATTTTTCCTCCACATTATAGTCCTTTTTCTTTTCAATAAATATTCTCTTAAAGCTCAACTTTAGCCCTCCTTTTATTAAAAAAACTCATAACAAAAAGCCCAGATGGGTAGGTAAAGCGAAACCTACCCGTCTGGGCTTTTATCCCTTCGGTGTAATAC
>CAZRYA010000092.1:0-1237 GCA_964604235.1 uncultured Tissierellaceae bacterium
CTTTAAGTATGGGGGTTTGTGTAGGAGAAGAAGACCCAGCCAAGTCCTATGAGAAGGCAAGGGCAGCTGTAGATGTAGGCTTAGGACGGGGCGGGGACCAAGCAGTAGTTCAAGAGGGAAGTAGGATGAATTTCTATGGAGGTAAAACCAAGGCTGCTGAAAAGAGAAATAAGGTTAAGTCTAGGGTTATTGGATATGCCCTTAGGCAATTAATAGACCAATCTGATGAAGTCTTTGTTATGGGCCATAAGAACCCTGATATGGACTCCTTTGGAGCCAGTATAGGTATACTTAGGGCCATTCAAGATAGGAACAAGAAGGGATATATGATTTTAAATGAATTAAACCCTTCTATTAAAAATATATATGAAACTATGAAATTAGAACAGCCAGATCTTTTAAAACACATAGTAGATACAGAAACAGGCCTGGATTTGGTTAGTAAGAACTCCCTTCTTGTAGTGGTAGATAACCATAAGCCTAGTTTTACAGAGGCTCCAGAGTTTTTAGATGTAATAGATAGGGTAGTTTTATTTGACCATCATAGGAGGGGGGCTGAATTTATAGAAGATCCCCTATTAATATACCTAGAGCCCTATGCATCTTCAACTTGTGAACTTGTAACGGAAGTCTTGTCCTATATGAGTGATAAGATTAACCTAACTAAGTTTGAAGCAGAAGCCCTTTTAGCAGGAATAACTGTAGATACTAAAAACTTTAGTTTTCAAACAGGAGTTAGGACTTTTGAAGCAGCATCTACTTTAAAAAGAGCAGGAGCTGATACTACAGCTGTAAGGAAGTTATTTAAGGATGATTTTGATACCTTTGTTTACAAGGCTGAAGTTATAAAATCTTCTAAGATAGTGGAAGAGGTAGTGGCTATAGGTAGGTTGGAGAGAAATATGGAGAACTCTTTATTAGTTGCAGCTCAATCAGCAGATGAACTGTTAACAGTAAATGGTATAGAAGCCTCCTTTGTTATGACTTATAGTGATGACAAGGTCCATATTAGTGGCAGGTCTCTTGGTAATATTAGTGTTCAAATAATATTAGAGAGGTTGGGTGGAGGAGGGCACTTGACCAGTGCAGGAACCCAGATGAAAGTTGATATGGATGAGGCAGAAAAAATGTTAGTTGAAGAGATAAATAAATATTTACAGGAAGGTGAAAAGGAATGAAAGTAATTTTATTAAAAGACGTTAAAGATTTAGGTAAAGCTGGTGATTTAGTCAATGCA
>CAZRYA010000092.1:1247-7359 GCA_964604235.1 uncultured Tissierellaceae bacterium
CAGGATATGCTAGAAATTTCTTACTTCCAAAAGGAGATGCAATAGAGGCAACACCTGGAAACTTAGCAAAATGGAAGGAAGACCAAAAGTTATTAGAGGCTAAAAAAGCAGAAGAAAAACAAGCAGCTCTAGATCTTAAGGAGAAACTAGAAAGCCTAAGTGTAGTTCTTCAAGGTAAGTCAGGAGAAGGTGGAAAGCTTTTTGGATCTATTACTTCAAAAGATATAGCTGATGGACTTAAAAAGCAACACAAGCTTGAAGTGGATAAGAGAAAGATTGAGATGAAGGATAATATAAAGACTTTGGGAACAGTAGAAGTTGATGTAAGGGTTTATGCAGATCTTACTGCAAAACTTAAGGTAGAAGTAAAAGAACAATAGAGGGTGGTTTAAATAGAAGGTCAAAGTATAGGGAGGATACCTCCACATAGTATTGAAGCTGAGCAGTCAGTTTTAGGAGCTATGATTTTAGATAAAGAGTCTATAAATACAGCTATTGAAATCATCAGAGGGGAAGACTTTTATAAGGAAGCCAATAGGGAAATATTTGAAGGAATACTGGCCTTGTTTAATAAGGGAGAGCCAGTAGATTTAATAACCCTATCAGAGGAATTGAAAAATAGGGGAAGTTTAGATAATATCGGTGGTATAGTTTATCTAGCAGACTTGTCCAGTGGAATTGGAACTACAGTAAATACTAAGTACTATTGTGAAATAGTTGAAGAAAAATCTTTACTTAGGAGACTTATAAGGTCTTGTAACGATGTAGTTGAACAGTCATATGATGGGGCAAATGAAGTAAATGCCATAATAGAATCAGCTGAAAAATCTATTTTTGATATAACTCAAGGTAGGAATACAGATGGTTTTGACTCCTTGGAAGAGGTCCTATACAGGTCTTTTGCTCAAATGGAGGAGAGGGCAGCAAGTGATGGAAGTTTAACAGGTTTAACAACAGGTTTTATTGACCTAGATAATAAGCTATCAGGTCTTCAAAAATCAGACTTAGTTTTACTAGCAGCAAGGCCATCTATGGGTAAGACGGCTTTTGGTATAAATATTGTAACTAATGCAGCCTTAAAAGCTGGTGCAAAAGTTGCAGTGTTTTCTCTTGAGATGTCTAAGGAACAACTTGTTCAAAGGATAATTAGTGCCACAACTCATGTTAGCCTACAAAATATAATTTCAGGTAAGCTAAATGGAGATGAGTGGTTACAAGTGGTAAATTCAATGGCACCTTTAACTGAAGCAAAAATCTTTATAGACGATACTCCAGGAATTTCTTTAATGGAATTAAGGGGAAAGACAAGAAGGCTTAAAATGGAACATGGCTTAGACCTAGTTCTAATAGACTACTTGCAGTTAATGCAATTAGATGGAAAAATAGAGAGTAGACAACAGGAAATTTCTGCCATTTCAAGAGGTCTTAAGGCCTTGGCTAAGGAAATGGATTGTCCTGTAATAGCCCTATCTCAGCTAAGTCGTGCTCCAGAACTAAGAGCCGACCACAGGCCTATACTTTCAGATTTAAGAGAGTCTGGGGCAATAGAGCAGGATGCTGACGTAGTTATGTTCTTATATAGGGATGAATACTATCATGAAGATTCTGAACTTAAAAATATAGGTGAGGTTATTATAGCCAAACATAGGAATGGTCCTACTGGAAGTGTAGAATTAATATGGAAGGGCGAATTTACAAAGTTTCTCAACAAAGAGAATTATAGATAAGACTTATTACTTCGGATATTCCGAAGTAATAGTTTTATGAGGGGGATTTTTATGGAAATTAAGTATGAGGATATAGTTATTAAGAAATTAAAAAGAGAAGATATTCCTTTAATGCAGTTATGGGGAAGCCATAAGAATACTTTACTAGAAGATTATAATTTTCCAAGGATGACAGATGTTGAAATGAGAGTATGGTATAGGATGAAGCAGGTTCCCTTTATAAATAAATATTTTGGAATTTGGCTAGAGGGAAGGCTTATTGGCTACCTGGGTATTAAGAATATAAAGAGGATAAGGAGGACTTCTGTTCTGGGTCTGGTATTTGACCCTAATTATACTAGTCGTGGTTATGGTAAAAAGGCTTTAGAGGGCTTTTTAAACCATTATTTTGGACCTATGAGGATGAAAACTATGGTCTTAGAGGTTACAGAATTTAATGAGAGGGCCTATAGGTTATATAAGAGTATGGGTTTTGAAGAGGTAGGATATTATTTAGATGAGTTTTATAATAATATTGATATCTTGGATTCGAATTTTATAAAATATCAATCTTCTTTTGTAATGAAAGATGAAAAGATATATAATTATATACATAAGATGAAGTTAGATAAGGGGAAGTTTTTAAGAATAGGGGTTGAATAGATGGGATTTTTACTGGAAATTACAGATATGGATTTAGGTGATACACCTATTGAAAATATATTTATAAATGATTTTATGCCTATGGCAAATGGAACCTATGTAAAAGTCTATTTATTGGGTTATAAATACGCCTATGATAGGGATGAAAATATAGAATTAGATAATAAAACTATAGCTAAACACTTGGAGATATCCTTGGAAGATGTTCATAATGCCTGGAGTTTCTGGGAAAAAAAGGGGATTATCGAGAAGGTAAATATAAACTTAGAAAACCCCTATGACTATGAGGTGAAGTTTTTAAATTTAAAGCAATTATATATAAAGAATAACTCTTTTATAATAAAGGGTGAAAGATCTAAGGAAGGGCCTAAAACTAAAGGGGTTACCAGTAAGGATTTGCTAGAGGCCAATGAGATACCAAGTATTAACAATATGTTTAATTCTATTGATGATATAATGAAGAGGCAGATGGTTCCAATTGAAAAGATGAAAATTTTATCTTGGATAACCGATTACAATATGAACCCTGATGTAATAGAAAAGGCCTTTTCTTATTCTATAGACAAGGGCAAGAGAAACTTAAACTATATAGAGGGAATTGTTAGGAATTGGTATGATGAGGGTCTTACAAATATGGAATCTATAATAGAGTATTTCAAGTCTAAAGATGAAAGGTACTACAGCTACCAAAGAATTATGAAGGCCTTGGGTTTCCATATAAGGCCTATGACGGAAATAGAGAGAAAAATAATGGACAAGTGGTTGGATGACTATAGGATGCCACTAGATTTAATCTTAAGGGCTTGTGATACTGCAGCTAGAACATCTAATCCTTCTATTAATTATATAAATGGAACTATAGAGTCCTGGTATAAGAAGGGAATAAAAACCGTGGAGGATATAGACATCTTAGATGTAAAGCCAGAGAGAAAAGTGGCCAATAAAAATTACACAAATTATAATAGGCCTAAGGCTACAAAGACTAAGTTCCATAATTTTGACCAGAGGTCAGACAAGTACTCTGAAAAGGAGTTGGAAGATATAGCTAGGAGGAAGAGAGAGGCCTATATTAGAGAATTAAAAGGAGAATAGTATGTATAAGTCTATGTTAAAGGAAATATCTAAGGAATACGAGAAAAAGAGAGATTACAATAAATTTCTTCAAAAAAAGAGAATTGAAGAGGTATATACAAAAATTCCTAGAATAAAAGTGATAGACCAAGAAATATCTAAAACTGGTTTAGAAATGGCCAAGTTGATCCTATCTAAACCAAGTAGCTATGAAGAAATTGTCTTAGCAACTAAAGAGAAGATAAACCAATTAGAAATGGAAAAGGCATTTTTGCTAACTGAATCTAATATAAAGAAAGACTATATGGAACTTTCCTATGATTGTAGTAAGTGTAAAGATACGGCCTACCTAGAAAGTGGAAGCCAGTGTAGTTGCCTGAAGCAAGTTCTCATTTCAAGGGCTTATAAGATGTCAAATATAGAAAAATTATTGGAGAAAGAGAACTTTTCTAAATTTAATCTAGATGTCTTTAGTGACGATAAATTTGAGGATGAATACTTGACGCCAAGAGAAAATATGAGTGAAATTTTAAGTGTTTCACAAAATTTTATCAGGAATTTTAAAGAAGATAATGGAGATAATCTTTTGTTTTATGGAACTACAGGTCTTGGGAAAACCTTTATGTGTAATTGTATTGCCAAGGAGCTAATAGACAGCAACCAAATAGTTGTATATCAAACAGCCTTCACTATACTTGAAATACTGGCAGACCACAGGTTTAGAAGGGGAGAGACCGAATTTAATGACTTCCAGTATAACCAGTTATTTGAATGTGACCTTCTTATAATTGATGATTTGGGGACGGAGATAAGCAACACTTTTACCAATGCAGAAATTTTTAATATTGTTAATACAAGAATAATATCAAGTAAAAAAACTATAATATCAAGTAATTTAACACCAAAGGAAATCTCAGACATATATACAGATAGGGTATTTTCTAGGGTTTTAGATAAATTTATAAGCTTTAAATTCTACGGTGAGGATTTAAGGTGGGAAATAAAATAATAGTATGGGGGATTGAAATTGAATTCTAAAAATGGATTTAAAAACTATATTGTAAAAGTATTAAATGGTATGGCTTTAGGTTTGTTTTCATCACTTTTAATAGGTCTTATAATTAAACAGCTAGGGACCTTATTAGGGAAAGAATTTTTAATTAATTTTGGTATGATAGCCCAGTCTTTAATGGGACCAGCAATTGGGGTAGGTGTAGCCTATAGTGTAGGAGCACCACCACTTGGTATTTTTGCGTCTTTAGTAACAGGAGCCATAGGAGCAGGGAGCATTAGCCTTGTAGATGGGGCAACTATTATTCAAATAGGAGAGCCAGTAGGAGCTTTAGTGGCATCTTTAATAGGTGCTGAATTTTCTAAGTTGATTAGTGGTAAGACAAAGTTAGATATTGTTTTACTACCTTTTTCCACTATATTTTTAGGAGGTCTAGTAGGAGTATACATAGGTCCTTATATGACAATATTCATGAATAGTCTAGGTAGTTTGATAAACAAGGCTACCTTATTACATCCTATACCTATGGGTATTTTAGTATCGGTAGCTATGGGAATGATTTTAACCCTACCAATAAGTTCAGCAGCCATATCTATATCCCTTGGTTTGTCTGGCCTAGCAGCAGGAGCCAGTACTATAGGCTGTGCTGCCAATATGGTAGGTTTTGCTGTATCCTCTTATAGGGAAAACAAACTTGGTGGTTTGGTATCTCAAGGACTGGGGACTTCCATGCTGCAAATAGGAAATATCGTTAGGAATCCACGGATTTGGATTCCATCCATTGTTGCATCTGCTATATTAGGACCAATTGGAACCTATGTATTTAAAATGGAAGGAACTATGGTAGGGGCAGGAATGGGAACTTCAGGTTTAGTGGGACAATTTGCCACAATTGATGCTATGGGATCTAGTCCAAGAACTTTGATTTTAATCTTTTTAATGCACTTTATATTACCAGGCCTGATATCCTTAAGTGTTTCAGAGTGGATGAGGAAAAAGGGTTGGATAAAATACGGTGATATGAAGCTCAAAGATTAATATATATAAAATAAGTAGGGAGGGATAAGTATGTATAAGATATTAGCTATTAATCCAGGTTCAACTTCAACAAAGATAGCAGGTTATCAAGGGGAAGAACTACTATTTACAGAAACCATAACCCATCCAACTGAAGAGTTGGAGAAATATAAGACTATAAATGACCAATTTACAATGAGGTATGATTCTATAATGAAAATATTAGAAGAAAAAAACCTAAACATAAAAAATGTAGATTGTGTAGTAGGTAGGGGTGGGCCAGTAGCCCCACTTAGGTCAGGTGCCTATGTCTTAGATGAAAAGCTGTCTGATAGGCTTATGAATAATCCAATGACAGACCACGCTTCAAACCTGGGTGGCTTAATAGCATATGAAATTTCTAAGGAACATAATATTCCAGCTTATATTTATGATGCAGTATCCACAGATGAGCTTGATAGTATTGCAAGATTTTCAGGACTAAAGGAGATAACTAGGTCTAGTTTGGTTCATACTTTAAATATGAAGGCAGCAGGACTGGAATTTGCAAAAGAAGAAGGCAGGAACTACAAGGACTTAAATTTAATAATTGCCCATTTAGGTGGAGGTCTGAGTATAAGTGTCCATAAAAAAGGTAAGATGG
>CAZRYA010000093.1:0-7207 GCA_964604235.1 uncultured Tissierellaceae bacterium
TTTAACTATAAACTTAGTAAACTCATTTACGAATCCATCTTTATCTGCTGGATCTACTAACATCATTCCCCTTGCTAATGACTCTAACTCTTCATCTACGATGTAGTTAGTATTGTAACCAGCTTTTAACTCATCTGGTTTAGTTGTATAGTCATTTGACCTGTCATATATTGCTGGGAAGTTAGACGCTAGGTTGAATAGGTGATAAGTTGGAAGTCCATATTTATCTCCTTGAGTTGCATCCCTATACATGAAGTTTAATAACTCTGTAAATGTCATAACATCTTGTTTTATATTCATACCTATTTTAATTAGGTCTGGGTTCTCTTGTAACTTAACTACTAGTAAGTCTGAAACCTCATTGTTTTCAGATGAAGCCCAATTTAATTCTAATGGCATTAATGTTCCATCTTCTGCTTTTTTATGACGAAGTCCTTGTCCTTCAACATATGGGTTACCTGAAGCATCTAAATTCCATCCTGCTTCATCTAAAACTTTTGCTGCTTGCTCAACACTGTATGAGTATTGGTTTACCTGAGCATTTATATCAGCTTTTCCTTGTTGATAGAACCATAAAGCTTCTCCATAAGGTCCATTTACAACTGAACCGAATCCACCTGTAAATGAGTTAGCAAAGTCATTTCTATCTAATAAATAAGCTATAGCTTGTCTTACAGCTACATCTTCTGTTGGTCCAAAGTCACAAGTAAACATAAGTTTACCATATCCAGCTCTTGGATACTTAGTAAATGAGAATCCACCTTTTTCAACTAGGTCAAGTCCTGCCGTTATATCATCACCTGATGCAGATCCTGACAATAAGTCAACTTGTCCTGTTTCTAACTCGTCAAACTGAGTCTTTTCACTTACTTTTTTGAAAATAACTGTTTGAATTCTCGGCTTTTGGCCTTCAAAGTTTCCTAAATACTTATCATTTATTTCCAATACAGCTGTCTTTGAAGCTTCATCATAACTCTTAAGTACATAAGGTCCTGTTGAAGGTCTAGGTATTGCTCTTCTAGCTATATTTATTTTATCTTCATAATTAGCCTTAGTGAAGTCTCCTTCAATATAAGCTCCGTTTCCATCATCTTTAACTTTTAAGTTTTCATCAGTCCAGAAATCAAGTTTCATTGGTGATAAACTTGCTCTAGCTAATTCAAAAAAGTCTGGTAAATGCTGAGGATCTATAGTTGCAGATATAGTGTAGTCATCTAAAATCCTAAGCCCCTTAAACTCTTTAGACTCTCCAGTTGCATAAGCTTTCCATCCTACAAGCTTTTGACCTGCAGTATTACTAGCTCCCATTTCTCCTATTACTGGTGATGACCAGAAAAGAGTATTCGCTGCAAAATCATAGGCATTTATTGGACTACCATCATCATATACTAGATTATCATTTATAGTCCAAGTATAAGTCTTACTTCCGTCTTCATTTTCAGTAATATCTAAGTTTTTAACAACTACTTCATCTACTAAAAATTCTCCTTCAAAATCTACATCTACTGTGGCATACTTTTCCATTGCTTCAATAACGTCTTTATCTGCAGCGTTATTTTGGAATAAGCTTGTCCAGTCTCCTGAAAGCTCTGTTGTATTACCTACTATTAATTGTCCACTTCCATCAGTTGACTCTACTGGTGTTTCTGTGCCATCACCTTTATCAACTGGTTTTTCCTCTTTCTTACAGCCTGCAAGGCCTATTGAAAGAACTAATGCTAAGATTAGCAAAAAAGAAATTCTTTTTTTCATCTTGTATTCCCCCTTATTAATTTTATTTAAAGAGAACTTAGTCTCTATAAATCATTATAAATAATAAATAAAATGATGTTCTAAACTTGCACTACCTAATCATATGATATAAAAAGAGTTTTCAGAATATATAAATTATATCGTTAATTATAGTATACCCTTAAATTTGAAATAGTCAATTAATTTCTTCTAATTCAACTCATATATATACCTAATACTGTGTCTAATTTTAAGTTTTTTCTATAAAAAGGTTTGCAAATTCACTAGCTTTTGCAAACCTTTTTATATTAGTAAAATATTCACATTATTTAAATAGTCTAATATTTATTTCTTTTTATTCTACCACACTAAAGCGTTCATTACAAGTTTTTAATTTTTATTTTCTTATACTTGCCTAAAAAATGTTATGCCTATGGTGCCTGGTCCTGCATGGGCTCCTATAGCACCACCTATATTACATATTAAGAAATCTTTAGAATTAAACTTATCCTCTAATTGGGCCTTAACTTTAAGAGCCATTTCCAGATTGTCCCCATGGGCTATTCCTATTAATTGACTGTCTAAGTCATTTCCTCTTTCTTCTATTATTTCATAAATTCTCTTTATGGATTTATTATTTCCTCTCACCTTGTCTATTAGCTCTAATTTTCCTTCAGCTGTTACTTCAATAATAGGCTTAATACTTAACACTCCACCTACTAATGCTTGAGTTCTACTGATTCTTCCACCTCTATATAAGTAATCCATAGTTTCAACTGTAAATATATGTTCTATACTATCTACTAGGTAATTAACCCTATTTATAATTTCATTTACATCTTTTGTATCTTCCATAAACTTAGCTGTTAAATAAACAATTGTAGAAAAACCTGCTGTGGCAGACTTAGAGTCTACAATATGTATTCTTTCACCATATTCGCCTTCCAGCATAGACTTTACCCCTAAAGCCGTTTGATAAGTTCCTGATAGACCTGATGAAAAACATAGATACAGTACAGTGTCTCCATTATCTAAATATTTCTTAAAAGTTTCCTCTATAATTCCAACTGGAACTTGTGATGTCTTATAATTTTTCCCCTTCCTCATGTTTTCGTATAATGTAGTTTCATCTATATCAACTTTATCATAGTACTCTCTATCTTGATCAAGTATCACTATTGGCATTCTATCAATCCTATATTCATCCAATATAGCTTGGTCCAAATCACATCCACTATCAGTTATTAATTTTATCGCCATGTATACACCTCCCCTAATAACATTTTACTTTATAATAGAAAAAAATAAAAGACCTTAAGGTCTTTTATAATAATTATCCATTTTTTTTAAATCTAAACTTACGTATTCGTCATACTTTTCTTTAAGTTCTAAGTATAAAATATTTTTAGTTGAATTTAATCTCACATTGTTTATGGAAGATATTGGCAGCATATTTACAGAAGTTCCCGTCATAAATCCACCCTCCAAATTTTCAATTTCATCTTCCCTTATGTTATCATAAACTACTTCAATATTTAAGTCTTCACAAGCTTTTAAAATGTACTGCCTGGTTATTCCCATAAGAACGCTTTTAGAATGAGCTGTATACAACTTACCATCTTTAGCAAAAAACATGTTTGACCTGCTTCCCTCTTGGAGCATTCCATTTCCATCTACCAAGATGCATTCAAAGGCCTTTTCCCTATCTAAAACAAGTTTTACATCTTGTCTAAATTCTGATGCTATTATTTTGGCATTGGGATTTTCCCTTTCATGTCTATATAGTATAGTATGAATTCCATCTTCATAATAATTCTCAGGTGGATAAAAAGATTCCATCATATAGATGTAAATATTTTCAACCTGCCCATTTAATACAGATAAAATTTTAACATTTATATCCTTAGATTTATTTGCCTCTACTAGTTCTTTAATATGTCTCTTTAAATCTTCATAGGATAAAGTTAGTTCATATCCGATAGACCTACTGGAACTTTTCAGCCTTAAATAATGTTCTTCTAAAAATAGGGGAATACCTCCTATAATTCTTAAAACCTCATAGGCTTGTTTTCCGCCATTAAGAAATTTAACTTCTCCCTTATTGGTTATTAATCCATTGTGTATTAAGTAATTTCCATTTATGTCTTTCAATTTCCACACTCCCTATAATATTGGAGACAACAGTCTTGAAAAAGATTCTTTTAACTTTACCCAATTAGACCTATTTCTGTAATCCTCTTTAGTTATCTCTTTACAGTATTTCAAATCATCTATAAAATTATTTGTTAGCTTCCTATTTAATTCGCTATCATATACAAAGGCATTTACTTCGAAGTTAAGTTGAAAACTCCTAATATCTAAATTAGCAGTTCCCACAGACGATACAAAATCATCCATTATAACCACTTTTGAATGAAGAAAGCCCCTTTCATAGGTATAGAATTTTACACCTGCTTTTAAAAGCTCACCTATATAGCTTAAACTTGCCCAATATACAAATGGATGGTCAGGCTTACAAGGTATCATTACCCTTACATCTAGCCCAGCTAGTCCTGCCAGTCTTAAAGCTTCCAGTATTGAGTCATCTGGTATAAAATAGGGAGTTTCTATATACAGTTTATCCTTAGCATCAGAGATCATTTTTAAATAACCATCTTTTACACTTGGCCAAGTTGAGTCTGGCCCAGATGAAACTATTTGAACCCCTGAACTTCCATTTTCTTCTCTATCCACAATTCTACTAACCCTATTTAAACCTTCTTCTTGGCCTGAGGCAAATCTCCAGTCTAAATCAAACCTCCATTGAATGGATGATACTGCAGATCCCTCTATTTTTAAATGAGTATCTCTCCAATATCCAAACTTTTTAGATAATCCAATGTACTCGTCCCCTATATTATACCCTCCTATATAGGCTTCTTTTCCATCTATTATTGCCATTTTTCTATGGTTTCTATAATTTATTCTAAGTGTCATTTTTGCTGCAAATGGAGGGAAAAAAACCGCAACCTTAACTCCTGAATCTTTCATTTGTTTAAGAACGTGTTTTTTTACCTTCCTTCCTCCCATTCCATCATAAAGGAGTTTTACATCTAAGCCTTCCTCAGCTTTTTTACATAAGGCATTTATTACCTTCATACTTAATTCATCTGATTTTATTATATAATACTGTAAATATACATATTCTTGTGCATTTTCAATGCTATTTAATAGGGCCTTAAATTTATCATGGCCATTAAAGTATACATCTATTTCATTATCTTGGGTGAAAAATGCCTCTGAACTCTTTATGTGCATTTTTATTAGGTCAATGTACTTTAAAAAATCCTGCCTCTTGTATCTTTTGTTGTCCCTTATCATATCTTCTTCTGATATAAACTTATCTGTAAGCCTATAATCATACTCCTGCTTATTCTTAAACATTTTTACTTTAGACAAATCTTGCCCTAAAAATAAATATAAAAGAAAGCCAAAGCCTGGTATGAAAGTTAATACCATTAACCACAACCAAGTTGAAGTCGGATTTCTCCTTTCAAAGAAGATTAATAATGCTGCAAAAATAATATTAATCCATATAATATTCCTTAGAAGCCACATTATACCATTGCCTATATTCTCCAAGTCCTCACCCCATAAAATATATTATTTTTTCTTAGCCTTATATCTCATATTAGGATCTAGATATTTTTTTCTTATTCTAAAGCTTTCTGGTGTTACTTCTATTAATTCGTCTTCTTCAATAAACTCTAAAGCCTCTTCTAATGATAAAATTCTTGGCGGAGATAATTTTAAAGAATCATCTGAACCTGATGCCCTAACATTAGATTGTTGTTTCTTTCTACAAATGTTTACATCAATATCTAATCCCTTTGCATTGGAACCTACTACCATCCCCTTGTAAACCTCTACTCCTGGTTTAATGAACAGTACTCCTCTCTCTTGGGCAGAATGAAGTCCATAAGCAGTAGCTGGTCCAGTTTCAAATGAAATTAATGAACCCTCTGCCCTTCTTGGAATTTCCCCCTTATATTTTTCATAAGTTTCAAAGCTTGAATTTATAATACCATTACCCTTAGTATCAGTCATAAATTCTTGTCTATATCCTATAAGTCCCCTAGAAGGAATTACAAATACCAACCTGGCATATCCATCCTTAGCTTCAGACATGCTTATTAGTTCTCCCTTTCTTTGGCCTAACTTTTCTATTACTGCACCAATATAATCACTCATTAAGTCAATAGTTACTCTCTCTATTGGCTCTAACTTTTTACCATTTTCTATCTTATAAAGAACCTCTGGTTTTGATACTTGGAATTCATAGCCTTCCCTTCTCATATTCTCTATTAAAACAGATAAATGTAACTCTCCCCTACCAGATACCCTAAAAGCATCTGTTGATTCAGTTTCTTCTACCCTAAGTCCAACATCTGTCTGTAACTCTTTAAATAGCCTATTTCTAACTTGTCTTGATGTTATAAATTTACCTTCTCTACCAGCAAAAGGACTATTGTTTACAGAAAAAGTCATAGATAAAGTTGGCTCAGAAATCTTTACAAATGGTAAAGCTTCTGGTTCTTCCACTGAAGCCACTGTATCACCTATATTTATATCTGCGATACCTGATATAGCTATAATACTACCTACACTTGATTCTTTTACTTCTACCCTATTTAAACCTTGAAATTCAAATAGTTTATTTATCTTTACTTTTTCTTTTTTTCCTTCTTCTAAATAATTTACAAGTATGGCTTCTTGCCCACTTACAATAGTTCCCCTCTCTACTTTTCCAACTCCTATCCTACCTACATACTCATTGTAGTCGATGGTTGAAATTAGTACTTGAAGAGGTCCCTCTACATCTCCTTCTGGTGCTGGGATGTATTTTATAACCGTATTAAATAAGTCTGCCATATTATCCTTCATATCATCTAAATCCAAAGTGGCAATTCCCGCCTTGGCTGAAGTGTATACAAAAGGACATTCTAAGTGTTGGTCACTTGCACCTAACTCTATAAATAAGTCTAAGACTTCATCTATTACTGCTTCTGGTCTAGCTTCTGGTCTATCAATCTTATTTATACAAACTATTACTGGTAAATTTAATTCAAAGGCGTTTTTAAGGACAAATTTAGTTTGGGGCATAGGGCCTTCAAATGCGTCTACTAGGAGTACTACTCCACTTACCATCTTAAGTACTCTTTCCACTTCTCCACCAAAGTCAGCGTGGCCTGGTGTATCTATTATATTTATTTTTACCCCATTATAGTCTACTGCTGTATTTTTTGATAGTATTGTTATTCCTCTTTCTTTTTCTATATCATCAGAGTCCATAACCCTATCTTGTACCACTTGATTTTCCCTAAATATACCTGAATCCTTTAATAGACTATCCACCAAAGTCGTTTTACCATGGTCAACATGGGCTATAATTGCAATATTCCTTATATCTTCTCTTTTTGTATTCATAATTTTACTT
>CAZRYA010000094.1:0-6035 GCA_964604235.1 uncultured Tissierellaceae bacterium
GTTTGCCTACTTTTATCTTGTAAATTTGGCCTTGGAAGAAGGATGGGAAGTTTCTACTTTTATACTTATGTTTAATGGAATAAATGGACTTACGGCATGGTTAGGTAAATTATTAAGAAATTTAAGAGAGTTACATTTGGAAAGCAATAGCTTGTCTAGTTTACGAGAATTTTTAGAATATCCAGAGCCCTTTAAGTTTGAAGCTGGGCTTAGCTTGGAGCCGATTGAAGCTAGTAAATATGAAATTGAGCTAAGGGATGTTTATTTTAGTTATGATGGGACAAGTGACTATAGTTTAGAGGCAATAAATTTAAAAATTACACCTGGGGAAAAACTGGCCTTGGTGGGACTTAACGGGGCTGGGAAGACAAGCTTGATAAAACTTGTTATGGGGCTTTATAATCCTAGTAAAGGCCTAGTTCTCTTAAATGGAAAAGATATAAATCAATATAATAGGGAGGATATTTATAGGCACTTTTCAGCAGTATTTCAAGAAAACTCTATTTTACCAGCTAGCATATATGAAAATATAAGCCAGCTATCTGGTGGAATGATGGACTATGAAAAGGCAGATAGGCTTATTAAATTATCAAATTTAGAAGACCTAGTTAGTGGCTACCCCCAAGGAGCCAATACAAATTTAACCAAGTTAATAGATGAGAAAGGAGTTGAGTTTTCTGGAGGCCAGATACAAAGACTTCTTTTGGCTAGGGCCCTTTATAAGGACGGACCTATATTGGTCCTAGATGAGCCTACAGCTGCCTTAGATCCTATAGCAGAAAATGATATGTACTTAAAATACAGGGACATGACAGAGGGAAAGACTTCTATTTTCATATCCCATAGGTTATCCTCTACTAGGTTTTGCGACAGGATAATATTTATAGATGGTGGAAAAATAGTAGAAGAAGGTAGCCATGAAGAGTTGTTGGCTCTGAAGGGAAAGTATAGTAGGCTTTATGAAATTCAAAGTAGGTATTATAAGGATAATTGGGAGGGGATGTTTTATGAAGAAGACTGAAGGCTTTAGAAATTATTTTAAAACTTTAAAATTATGGACAAAGATATCTCCAAATTATTTAATTTACATTGTTTTAGATAACTTGTTATTGGCTATAACCCCTTTGATTCCAATATTTATAGTTGGAAAACTAGTAGAAGAACTTTCAACTAATAGGGATATTGTATTAGTTAGAAAGCTGGTAGGAATTTTGCTTATAGCAGTTTTTTTATTAGGTCTTATAAACAAGCTAATAAGGAGGAAGCTAAGGTTAGAGTGGCATATGTCTATTGAAAATAGAGATAAAATGGAAATGGATAAGTTTTTAGATATGGATTATGAACTGGTGGCCAATGGATCTAGCAGGGAAATTTATTCACAGATAGTCCAGAATAGAAGATGGATGGGCTATGGATTAGATAAGGCCATAGAATCCTTGGAAAAATTCTTAGAAGGAAGTTTTATGCTTATAGGGTCCCTTGCCTTATCTTTCAATGTATTCCTAGTTAAACCTTCTAAGGGAGGCGTAGGATCCCATATCTTCAATGGGATATTGGACCTTAGGACAGGATGAAGCCAGGCTAGGCAATAGGATTTTTAGTTTTTATGGCTACTCTTTATTTGAAGATAATACAAGGGCTACTGATGCAAGAATATATAGGCAGGCTGATTATGCAGTAGATAAATTATCGGGAAATGGAGTATTTGGAAGAGGCGGATTTTTTTCAAAGTTAGCCAAGGGGAAGATGGGACTTTATATAGGAACGTCTGAAGCTATCTCTAGTATGATATTAGGTATTGTCATATTGTTTGTAGCTGTTAAAGCCAAGATGGGTGCTCTGAGCCTAGGGCAAGTAACCATATATGTTGGGAGTTTAATCAATCTGGTAATGGGCATTGGAATCATCTTAAAGGCTATTGGTGATATTAGAACAAATGACCAGTTTTTAAAAGAAAGCTTATCTTTTTTAGAAATAGAAAATGTCAAGTATAGGGGGAGTTTAAGCGTAGAGAAAAGACAGGATAGGAAATATGATATAGAGTTTGAAGATGTATGGTTTAAGTATCCTGAAAGTGAAAGCTATGCTTTAGAGGGAGTAAATTTAAAATTTGAAATTGGAGAAAGGATGGCCTTGGTTGGTGAAAATGGTTCTGGAAAATCCACCCTTATAAAGTTATTATGTAGGTTATATGATGTGGATAGGGGCCGAATCCTCTTAAATGGTATTGATATAAAAAAGTATAATTACAATGAATATATGGCTATTTTTTCAGTAGTATTTCAAGACTTTAAGCTACTTAGTTTACCCTTGGGAGAAAACATCTCTACTAGGAGTCAATATGACCAGACTAGGGTATTTAAAGTTTTAGAAGAGGTTGGTTTAAATTTAGAAAAAGAAAACTTTAAAGAGGGCTTGGAGACTTACTTATACAGGGATATTAAAGAGGGCGGAATTGAAATATCAGGAGGAGAGGCTCAGAAAGTGGCCATAGCTAGGGCTATTTACAATGACAGTCCCTTTGTGGTCTTAGATGAGCCTACAGCATCTTTAGACCCTATAGCAGAAGCAGAGATTTATGAACATTTTAATAAGATTATAAAAGATAAGACGGCTATTTTCATATCTCACAGACTTTCTTCTTGTAAGTTTGCAGATCGGATTTTAGTTTTAGACAAGGGGAGGCTAATAGAAGAGGGTAGGCATTCCAATTTAGTTAAAGATCATTCTAGCAAGTACTATGAATTATGGCAGGCCCAAGCCCAATATTATAATAACTAGGAGTTTATGATTTTCATAAACTCTTTTTTATGTGATAATGCTAGTAAGGGGTGAAGGATATAATGTATTCATATATAAATAAAAATAAGCACAAGCTAGCCTTAGTAGATGGAAGGGCTAGTGAAAAAGTATTAGCTTCTTTGGAAGAGTTAGAACTAAATATAATAAAAACTTCTAGGTGTATGGACTTATACCCTAGTATAGCCTACCATCCAGATATGTTAATGACCTTAATAGATGAAGAAACTCTGGTAATAGCTCCAAATGTATTTGACTATTACGCAGACCTGCTAGGAAGTTATGAAATCAATTTGTTAAAAGGGAAAAGCTTTTTAAAAAATTCTTACCCAGCTACAGCAGCCTATAATGTAGCTAGAATTGGAAATCATGCTGTACATAATAAAAAATATACAGACCCAGTAGTAGTGGATGAACTTAAAAAAAGGGGAGTAGAATTTATAGATATAAAGCAGGCCTATAGTAAGTGTGCAATGCTACCTGTTAATGGTAATTCTTGCATTACTTGCGATAGGCCAATGGCTAAAAAGTTAGAGTTAGAGGGATATGAGGTATTATTACTGGATAATGGGTATATAGACCTTATAGGACAAGAGTATGGATTTATAGGTGGTGCTGGCGGAAATTATGGTCTGGATACTATTTTGTTTACAGGAAGTTTAGCTAGGCATCCTCAGGAAGAAGAAATTTTAAGCTTTCTTGAAGCTAGGAAGATTAAAGCAAGCTTTCTATCAGATGATAAAATAGTAGACTTGGGGACGGTTATAATAATGTAGTGGGGTGGGAATATGGAATCAATAAAAATAGGTGGAAATATAGATAAGTATGAAGTAAGGAAAATTGCAGATGGATACTTTTCCAATTCAAAAGTGAATATAGAAGATATAGATTTTAAGGGCAGGTATGAAATTAGTTTTTCCCTAAAGGAAGAGGATGTTTTAGGCCGTGTTGCCTTTATAAATACTGTTGGGAATATAGCCTATGATAGTATAATAGATATTTATGTTCCTGATTATATTAAGAAAAAGGTTATAGAACTAGTTAAAAAAGATAATTTGAACTTTACTATGGAGGAAATTGATCAGGTTACCAATATAAGCTACAGGGAAATAATAAGCATAAATAGTATGGTTAATGAAAAATCTGAAAGCTATTTAGATATTATCAAGACCATTGAAGAGATGGGATCAATATCTTTAGATGGTTATATGTACTTTAGGATGAAAGATTTTTTAATAGTAATAGATACTATTGCCCAGATAACAATAGAAGACTATTTGGATGATAAGAAGAATAGGGAGTTTATTGATATGATAAAGTATTTAATAGATGTACAGAGCCCTAAATACCATATGATAAACCTAATAATTGGAGAAAATAGTTATTATATATTAGATGAAAATAAAAAGCCCATATCGGATGATATAGTTGATGATATTAAGAAAGAATTTAACGGGGAAAAAATTAGCAAGCTAGATATCTTAATCAGTAGCTTAATAGTCATAGCTCCTAGGGAAATAAGGATACATAAAATGGGTAATGTCGACAAGGAGATATTAAATTTTATTGATATGATATTAGAGGGAAAGGTAAGCTATTGTAAGGGATGTGACTATTGTAAGAATACAGGTCAAAAGTAGAATAGTATAATCTAATGGCAAAATAATGTTTTTTTTGATATTATTATAGGAAGAACAATTTATGGAGGAGATATAATGAAAACCGAAATAGTAAGACCATCTATTCTTCCAGGATTTATGGAATTAACTCCATCTGATCAGATTTTATTTAATAAGATGATGGATATAATAAAGAAAAACTATGAAAAATTTGGTTTTCTACCTATAGATACACCAGTAATAGAGAAGTCAGAAATATTATTGGCTAAAGGTGGAGGCGAAACAGAAAAACAAATATATAAGGTAGAAAAGGGTAGTGCTGATATGTCACTTAGGTTTGACCTAACAGTTCCCCTGGCTAGGTATGTAGCCCAGCATTATTCAGATTTAACTTTTCCCTTTAGGAGATACCACATAGGCAAGGTCTATAGGGGTGAAAGAAATCAAAAGGGCAGGTATAGGGAATTTTACCAATGTGATATTGATATAGTTGGTAATGGTTCTTTAGATATAGTAAATGACGCTGAAATCCCATCGATTATATATTCAACCTTTAAAGAAATGGGATTTGATAGGTTTACAATAAGGATAAACAATAGGAAGCTACTTAATGGTTTCTTTAGGAGTTTAAGTATAGAAAATACTGTAGATACACTAAGGACCATAGATAAACTTGAAAAAATAGGTATAGAAAATGTGAGACAAGAGTTAGCCAACCTAGGTTTAAATATTAAGGCCATAGATAAAATAGAAGAGTTTATCAATATAAAAGGATCAAATGAAGAAATAATAAAATCTTTAGAGGCTTTAAATATAGAAAATGAAATGTTTCTTGAAGGCCTGGAAGAACTTATAAGTGTAAATAAGTATATAAAATTATTCGGAGTTCCAGAGTCCAACTATAAGATTGATATAACTATTGCAAGGGGACTGGATTACTATACGGGAACTGTCTATGAAACTCTTTTAGATGATTATCCAGGTATTGGTAGTATTTGTTCTGGTGGCAGGTATGATGACCTAGCTTCTAATTATACAAAGGAAAAGCTACCAGGGGTAGGAATTTCAATAGGTTTTACTAGGCTTTTTTCTCAACTTTTAGGAGAGGGAATTATTAAATCTAATGAAGAAGCCTTAAGTGAAGTTCTGATAATACCTATGGAAGGCTATACAGAATATGCTGTTGAATTGGCAAATCAGTTGAGAACTAAGGATATAAACTCTCAAGTTTACTTGGAAAGTGGAAAAATGGGTAAGAAATTTAACTATGCAGATAAACTCCACATTCCCTATGTAATCGTAATTGGAGAAAATGAGGTTAAAGAGGAAAAGTATTCTCTTAAAAATATGAAAACTGGAGACCAGGAAAATTTAGATTTAAATAAGATAGTTGAAATTCTTAGAAAATAAAACTTGACTAAATTAATAAAAAATGATATAGTAAAAGATAATTTAATATAAGGCCTTGATAGGAAGAGTAGTTTATAAGTACTTTAAGAGAGAGAAGACCTTGGCTGTAAGTCTTTTTAAGAAAACTATATGCGAAAACTAACCTAGAGCCAGACTTGTAATAAGTCATCGCTAATAGCGTTATATATTTTGAGAAGTAATTAGGGT
>CAZRYA010000094.1:6045-7062 GCA_964604235.1 uncultured Tissierellaceae bacterium
GGAACCACGAACTTTAAACCTTTCGTCCCTACATGGAAACATGTAGAGATGGAAGGTTTTTTTATATATAAAAGGAGGTATAAAGATGGAAATGATTAATATTAAATTACCAGATGGATCAGTTCGTCAATTTGAAAAAGGTGTTAAGGTACTAGATGTAACAAAAGATATATCAGAAGGACTGGCAAGGGTTGCTCTAGGAGCCGTTGTCAACGGTGAAACTAGAGGTATGCAAGAGGCCATTAAAGAGGATTCGGATTTTAGAGTTGTAAAATTTGAAGATAAAGAAGGTAAGGCTATTTTTTGGCATACTTCAGCCCATATTATGGCTTTAGCAGTTCAAAATTTATTTCCAGGAGTTAAATTTGCAATAGGGCCAGCAATTGACAGTGGTTTTTACTATGACTTTGATACAGACCATAGGTTTACTCCAGAGGATTTAGATAAGATAGAAGTTGAAATGGCAAGAATAGCCAAAGAAGGCCATATGTTAGAGAGATTTGATATGGATAAGGAAGAAGCCTTAAAGTACTTTAAAGAAAATGGAGAAGTATATAAGGTTGACTTAATTGAAAACTTTCCAGAAGATGAAGAGATTTCGTTTTATAAATTAGGAGGTTTTACAGATCTTTGTAGGGGACCCCACCTATATGATACTAAGAAAGTTAAGGCTATTAAGCTATTAAGTATTGCAGGAGCATACTGGCGTGGCGATGAAAAGAACAAAATGCTTCAAAGGATTTATGGTACAACTTATGAGAAAAAGAAAGATTTAGAAGAATACCTTCACAGGTTAGAGGAAGCAAAAAAGAGAGACCATAGGAAGTTGGGTAAAGAGTTAAATTTATTTAGTATGCATGAAGAAGGACCAGGCTTCCCATTTTTCCATCCTAAGGGAATGGTTTTAAGAAATGAACTAGAAGATTATTGGAAATCAGAGCATAAAAAAGCAGGATATGGTGAAGTTAAAACTCCGGTTATTTTAAATGAAGCCCTATGGCATCAATCAGGCCACTG
>CAZRYA010000095.1:0-7058 GCA_964604235.1 uncultured Tissierellaceae bacterium
AATCTTAGGGTCTATAAATTCCTTCTTCAAGTCATCTCTATAGAAGGTAATATCTAGTGGATAAACTTCTATATCTACATCCTCAATGGCCTTAATCTTTTTAGCAATCCTAAGGGCAAAGGGATATCCTCTAGTTTTTATACCTACAATTACAAGATTTTCCGCCCCCTTGTTTCTTTCAATTATTTCATTGGCTATTCTGGTAGTAGCTCTTTCAATAGCTTTTTCATCAAGTATAATAGTTTTAACTTCCATACTAACCTTCCCTTCTCTCTAAAGTGTCTAATATTTTTTGAAATGTCTCTGGAATATCTGCCTTTATATCTATTAATTCTTTAGTTATAGGGTGAGTAAACTTTAACCTATGAGAATGTAGTAGCTGTGTATTCAGGTTAAATTCATTTTTCCCCTTGGAGTAAACAGGATCACCTAAAACTGGGTGGTTTATATAGTTCATGTGGACTCTTATCTGGTGGGTTCTACCTGTTTCTATTTCCACTTCCAAAAAACTATATTTTTCAAATTGTCTAATTACCCTATATTTAGTTAAGGCATACTTGCTATTAGTTTCTTTAACCGCCATTTTTTTCCTATTAACGGGATGCCTGCCTATGGGTTCTTCTACAAGACCCTTTGTATCTTTAAAATTTCCGTGAACTAGGGCTAAATAATACTTTTCAACCTGTCTTTCCTTAAACATCTCAACTAGTTTTTCATGGCTTAAGTTGTCCTTGGCTATAATTATTAGGCCCGTTGTATCCTTATCTAGCCTATGAACAATACCTGGCCTTATTGGGTCCAAGTCCGATAAACCATCAAACCTATATATTAATCCATTTACCAATGTACCCTTATATAAATTTGGAGCAGGATGGACTACCATATTAGCAGGTTTATTTATTATGGCTAAATAATTATCTTCATAAACCACATCCAAGTCCATATATTCACTTAATATCTCTTGATTTTCCTCTTCTAACATTAGGCTTATCCTATCTCCCAGTACACTTAAATAACTGGGTTTAATTTCTTGGTCATTAACCTTAATCTTTCCATCCTTTATCATCTTCTTAATACGACTTCTAGAAATGTTAGCCCTATCAGAAAGATAAACGTCTATTCTTATATTTTCTTCTTCTACTTGAAACTCTTCTACATTAATCATTCTTAATTGCATCCTTATCAAACAAAAGAACTATTACTATCATTATAGTCCCAATCACAATAAACACATCTGCCATATTAAATACTGGAAAATTATAGCTATTGAATAACTTTACTGATAAGAAATCTACTACATAACCTAACCTGATCCTATCAATTAAATTTCCAATAGATCCTCCTAGATACATAGATAAAGCTAACTTTAAAAAACTACTTATATTTTTATTGTACCTCAGTAAAAATCCTCCTACACCGATACATACCAATAGGGTTATTAATACAAAAAAGATTTTTCTGTTTTGTAAAATACCAAATGCTGCCCCATAATTTTCTACATAGGTCAATTGAAATATATTCTCTATTAGGATATTAGGAGCTGCTCCCTTTAAATATTTTATTGCCAACAATTTAGTTACTTGATCGATTATTATTATTAAAATTGGTATTGTTAAAATCAATTTTATACCTCCATATTTCCAGTTTTCATTGTCGTTACTATTCTTTGAAACTCTTCTAAATTTAATGATTGGGCTCCATCAGATAAAGCCCTATCTGGATCTGGATGAATTTCAACTACAACTCCATTGGCACCTACTGCCCTTGCAGCTTTTATTGCTGGCTCTATTAAGAACCTATGACCTGTCCCATGGGAAGGATCAACAAATATTGGATGGGTAGTTTCTTTTTTCATTATAGGAACTGCCATTATATCAAGTGTATTTCTTGTATAGGGCTCAAAAGTCCTTATTCCCCTCTCACAAAAAATTATCTTATCATTTCCCTCTTTCTCTATATATCTAGATGCACCTATCCATTCTTCAATAGTGGCACTCATACCCCGCTTTAACATTATAGGCCTATCTATCTTTCCAACTTCAGTTAGCAAACTAAAGTTTTGCATATTTCTAGAACCGATTTGGATTATATCAATATAGTCCATTGCCTGGTTTAAGTCTCTTGGATCTACTACTTCAGATAGGATTAACAATCCATACCTTTCCTTCATATACTTAAGAATTTTATAACCTTCTTCCCTAAGTCCTTGAAAAGAATCTGGATTAGTCCTAGGTTTAAAAACCCCACCTCTTAATATTTTTATATCATTTTTAACCAAGACTTGACCTATGGCGTCCATTTGGTCCACATTTTCTATGGCACACGGACCTGCTATAATATTAAAATCTCCTGGTCTTATTACTAGCTCATCACTTATTTTAACAAACTTACTCATTATTTCACCTACTATTTATATTAAAAAAGAGGCTTCAGCCTCTAGGTATTTCTATTTAAACTATAAGGTCTCCATCTTCTTCTAGTAAATTATCCACTTTTACTTCTTCTGGCCTGCCAAAAAATTCATCTATGGACATTAGTTGAGCTGTCATAAAAGACCTATACCTAGTTTTAAACATATTCATCTCTTTCTTTAACTCCTCATATTCTGCACTAATTGACTTTACTTCCATCTTTCCCCTATTTACTATCTCCGCAGCCTTAAACTCTGCTTCCTCAACTATTAAATCAGCTTTTTTCTTAGCCGTAATAGTAACATCATCAGCAGTACTTTGGGCTATTACCAAGGTACTCTTCAAGGTATCTTCTAAGGTATCATATTGTTTTATCTGATCCATCAATATACCTATCTTGTCCTTTAACTCTATATTTTCTTTATAGATTTTCTCATAATCAGAATTTATTTCATCCATAAATTCATCTACTTCTTTAGTATCGTACCCTCGTAAACTCTTACTAAATTCCTTGCTCTCTATTTCTAAAGGTGTTATCATCTCTATCACTCCACTATATCAGTATTCTTACTACAGATTTTACCTTACCTTTTTTACTCATGCCTTCTAAAGAGTATAAATAAGACCTTCCAAATCCCTTTATAGATACCATATCTCCCTCTTCTAATTCTTTAGAAATTTTATCAGTAGGTTCCCAATTAACTTTTACCTTCCCTGATTTTATTAAATTTTCACTATTTTGCCTAGACAAATTATAAACACCACTTATAAATACATCTAGCCTTAAAGAAGATAAGGTCATTTTTGTTTCCCTATAATTTTCTTCAACTTCCAATATAGAGTCTAACCCCACTCTTTTTATAGATACATTTTTATTAGATATTTTTTCTAAATTATAAACTATAAAATCAGATATTTCTTTTTTCACAACTATTATACAACTTTTCTCATAAATTAAAATATCCCCTAACTTAGATCTATTTATTCCTAATCCTAGTATTCCACCTAAAAAGTCCCTGTGGTTTAAACTAGCCATATTAGTTTCTATTTCTAAAGCTTCGATATCCAATTGGACTCCATCTAAGTCTATATAGTCTGGCAATATATGAATAATAGACCTTTCAGCTCCTTGGTAGCCTCCTGATATTAAATATTTTATATCATAAAAAGAGTTTAGGATCCCACTTGCAAGTCTAACACTATAGGGGTCTAAAAAATCTGTGGATTCTAAACTATGGTTTTTCATAACTATTTCAACCTTATCTAAAACTCTTCTCATTTCTATTAATCTATCTTCATCTCTTATGTGAGATGTGTATTTTTCTCTATTAAACATAATCGTCCTCAAATCCTATAAATAATACTTAAGACTGGCAATTCAATACCAGTCTTTAATGTTTTAAATTACCAAGAAAATATTCCTTTATTTTTAAGTTCATCTTTTAAACCATCAATTTCAACATTGCTTGGAGCCAATACAAAAATATCCTTAGTTACTTTTTGAATATTTCCCTCCATTGAATAAAGGGCCCCATTTATAAAGTCAAATATTTGCCTTTTTGTTACATTTTCAAGTTGCTCTAAATTTACAACGACAGTTTTTCTAACCTTTAAATCATTTACAATCTTTGGTGCCTCTTCATAGCTCAAAGGTTCATGAACAACTACTTTCATACTCCCTGAAGTATGTAAATTTACAACATTATTATTTACTTTTTTAGTCCTCGTAGCTACTGGAAGCTCCATAGCCTCTTCGTAAGCTTCAGTTTCATCATAATCATCTTCTTCATATTCGTCCCCTACGCCTATAAAGTATTTTACTTTTTCTACAAAATTACTCATTTTACCCCTCCTAATAATTTCTTAAACCAAATATTCCACTACCTACTCTAACCATGTTAGAGCCTTCTTCAACGGCTATTTGAAAATCGTTTGTCATTCCCATTGAAAGATAATCCATATCAAGCTCTTTATAATTTCTAGTTTCAATATCCTTCTTAAGTTGATTTAATTCCCTAAAAACACTTCTTATTAAATCCTCATTATCAGTATGAGGAGCCATTGTCATTAAACCTTTAATTCTAATATTTTGGTAGGATAAAACATCCTCTAAAAATCCTAACAGGTCTTCCTTATACAGGCCAAACTTTGAATCTTCTCTTGCAATATTTACTTGAAGCAAAACATCTGTAACAAGGTTATTTTGCTTAGACCTCTTATCAATTTCCTTAACTAAAGACATTCTATCTAAAGAATGAATTAAATTAGTTTTACCTACAATATACTTAAATTTATTAGTCTGCAAGTGACCAATCATATGATAATTTGGGATATCTTTTAATTCCTCTATTTTCCATTCTAATTCTTGGATTTTATTTTCACCAATATCCCTAATACCATTATCTAAAGCTTCTCTTATTTTGTCAACAGATATTGTCTTAGTTACACCTATTAATTTAATGTCATCCTTGGTCCTACCTGTTTTTCTTGCTGAAATATCAACTAATTCCTCAATTTTTTCTATGTTTTCCTTAATTGTAATTTTAATCACTCCTATTAATCTATAATCTGTCCAATCTTTATATTATTAGTATTTAAAATAACCTGATCATATATAGTTATAGTCCTTAGTTCAACATCTTCTATCATTATGTTAAATTCATGATTTCCCTTACTAACTATAGTACGTTCTTCCTCAGATAATAATATTTTAATAGGTCTAAACCTTACAATTCCATTGTACTCCTTAACTAAAACTCCCTTTTGGCCATTTTCCTCAATTATTGCCTCTGTTGGTATCCTAAGTCCATTATAAACATTCTTAATAATATCAACTTT
Organism: uncultured Tissierellaceae bacterium; assembly: GCA_964604235.1. GTDB lineage: Bacteria > Bacillota > Clostridia > Tissierellales > Tissierellaceae > CAZRYA01. Next base: position 5,250 of record CAZRYA010000095.1, read on the forward strand.
CATATACCTTTTATCATAATAATTATGGAGTTTAGTAGTAAATTTTATCTTAATTACTCCCTTTTGGCCTTCTTTTATTATTTCAGTTATCCTACCAGAAATAATGTCTCCATCGTCCATCCTTACTCTTATTATATTACCCTCTTCATAGTCTTTAAAATCACTAAAATTTTCTATTTTTAAAATTAAATACCAATTGAAATTGTCAATGATTTTATATATGCCTGAACTAGGTCCAACTAAGGATCTTTCTGGTAAGTTTTTAGTATCAATGTCCACTGGCAATATATCATCAAATTTAATGTTTGCAATATTACTGATATTAAATTTGTCCTCTTCTCCATCAAATTTATAACTTAAAATACCACCTATGGGAGCATAGTACTCAAAATTATTATTATCTATTTCCTTGTGTATATTGTCATATTTATTTTGTAATTTTGATAATTGGTTCTCAGTCTGGTCTGTTTCTATTTTATTTTGTCCATCTAGCTTAGCAGTATATAAATAGGCCTTATCCAGTTCTCCATTTCTTATGGCCGTTTGAAGACCTTCTACAATATCAACTTCACTAGTGCTTTCTCCTAAATCCATTTCTTTTAAGGTCTCCATGGACTCCTCTATCTGGGTCAATTCTTTTTTTAAATCTTCACTATTAGCTGAAGTACTTAAACTGGCAATTAAACTACCTGAGGAAACCCTAGATCCATCTGGATAATATCGTCTAACTTCTCCACCGGTTTCTGTCCTTGTATAGACTTCATTTTTTATTATAAGGCTATCGACAGTTTTAAAATCTATAACCTCATCATTTTCAGGTAAAACCGTCTTTGTCTCTATACCAAATACAATAGGAACTGCCCTAAAAGCAAAATAGCCTAAAACTACAAGTATAAACAAAAATCTAGTAAAAGACCTTCTTCTTCTTTTCTTTTCTCGTTTTTCTTTTCCATCATAAGACACCATTCATCACCATATTATCATTATTAAATAAAGAATTTACCATACTTACTGACGATTTTAAACTTTTCTATATTTTCTATCTTAAAAGTTTTTATCTGGTCTGAATAAGTTACAATCATAATTTCTCTATCTTTTTTCTTAGCTCCTATTAAAATACCATTATATTTTTCTTTTTCTTTAGTTACTATTTTTATTCCATCGCCTGACCTAGCCTTTTTTCCATCTAGAAAAAACTCCTTAACATCAGCTTCATTTAGCTCTTGTTGAGTTACAGCTTTTCTATCTATAATAATCATATTGTTTTTTAGATAGGCTTTTTCCTTTAATATAGTTAAAATATATCCCATTAAAGATGTAATAAATAATATAATGAGTATTGTCTGTATACTTATATACATCAAACCCCTCCTATTATACTACTTAGTATATCATAGGCTCCTTAAGATTAAAAGATTTTACCTAAACGTGAAATGAAGAATTTTCTATTTCCCCTTTTTTGTTTCTACCCATTAAATTTTTCATTGATTCAGCAACACTTTCTCCTTCATATAAAACCCTATATAGTTCTTCTGTAATAGGCATTTCAACACCATACTTTTCACTTAGATTATAGGCTGATTTTGTAGTTTTTATGCCCTCTACTACCATTCCTACTTGTTTTGTTGCCTCCTCTACCTTTAATCCCTCTCCTATTAATATACCTGCTCTCCTATTCCTACTATGCATACTAGTACATGTAACTATTAGGTCTCCTATACCTGATAGGCCTGAAAAGGTTTCTGGCTTAGCCCCCATTTTTTCTCCTAATCTAGCGCTATTAATCACACTAGTTTTCTTTTCAATTTT
>CAZRYA010000096.1:0-5521 GCA_964604235.1 uncultured Tissierellaceae bacterium
CTACATCTATCATCTTCTTCAAATCTTTAACAGTATTTTTCTCACTATTATTATTCACAATAGAAAGCTCTTTTATTGAACAATATTCTCTCCCATTCATTTCAGCCATATACCTTTGAAATCTTTTAAGTCTTTTACTGATCCTTCCTCCATTGTAAAGTAAACCTAAACTCAAGGCAAAAAGAGGAATCGTCCCTAGGGCAATCCCATGAAAAATTCCTTCCATACCCAATCCAAATCCTAACAGGGTAAAAACGAATATTCCAATTCCAAATAAGATGCTTAAAATACCACCAAAGACAGTAAATAAAGTCCCTGATACACGGCCTATAGAAACAGTTGGCATTGGCTTTCTCAAATTGCTTCTTACTGGCCTGTTGCTTCCTATATCTTGACGCCTTTTATCATTTAAGTTTTCCTGTTTAAATACTTTTGAATTATTAATTTTCTTATAATTTGATTTGTTAAAATTTATTGAATCTCGAGCTTCATCTAAGGCTCCTCTAACTACACTTTCAATATCTTTATTTAATCCTTTAAAATCTCTATTATTAAGTGCATCTTGAACTATATCTCTAATCTTATTGCCTAAATTTAAATTATCTCCCATATTCATATTCCTCCTTAGAATATGTATTTATAAAATACTTTAATATAAATAATAACTTGTTTTCTATAGCCTAATCTTCCAGTTTCAAGGCCATGTGTACAAATATATATTATCACATAATTAACCTACATTTAAATATATTATACTACTTTTTAAGGTTTATTTAAAACATTTAAAATTAGTTCTAAAGTCTGTACTTTAGCTTAATCTTAGACTTTATAATGTTTTATTAGAAAATATATGTTATTATTGTATATGACTTAATTTACACTTTAAAGGAGGAAAAATGAGTACAACAAAAAAACACCTTATTATTTTCTTATCTATGTTTATTATTTTCAATTTTGATTCATCTGCCCATGCAAATTCTACAAGTATTATATTTGAAAATAACTTAACCCAGGTTAAAACTACACCACTTATGATCAACAAGCAAATGGTTTATACAACTTTCCCCAGCTTTATATATAAGGGCAGAACTTATGTTCCTATAAGGTTTATAACTGACCTACTTGGAGCTGAAAGTATTTGGAATGAGGAAGATTCTTCCTTACTAATTAAAAATGCTAATGATTCTTTAATCTTATTTGCCAACCATAATTTCGCAAGTTTAAATGGTGAAATGATAATGCTAGATGATAGTAGTAAACCTGTTATAGTGAGTTTTCCTGGCAATAAATATGGACATACCAGTATTCCACTAGTGTTTATTGCAAACTTTTTAAATTGTGATATTGGCTACGATACTATTAAAAAAGTGCCTTACATCAACAGTCCATGTATTGATTTAAATACCAATAAATTAACTAATGAAATTAAGACCATAAAAATAGTTGAAGATCACCTTTTTTTAGAAGGAGTAGGAAATGGAGACTTTGAAATTATATATCTTAGTAATCCTGATAGGATTGTAATTGATATGAAGAATAGCATTTTAAAGGGCAGAAATAAATTTGATTTAAATAAAAATCTCTTATACATAAAAAATATCCGAGGTGGCCAGTTTACACCTGACACAGTAAGAATAGTTCTAGATTTAAAGATTAACTCTAACCTTTTTTACCTAGATATAGTTCCTACTGGTAATAACCTAGAAATATATCCAAAGATAAGATAAAGAAAAAAATTGCCTCTGGCAATTTTTTTCTTTATCTTATCTTTTATATCCTAATGATTTAAATTTAAATTTTATATAATAATTAAATCTAATTATAATAATCTAATAGATGATATAATGGGTTTAATTATTATATAAATAGATTGAGAGGAAGAATATATGAATAAAAAAGATATATTAGAATTAAAAAAACGTTTTAAAAAAGAAAAGTGTACATTTACAAGAATATCTGGTTGTTTTGTTAACTCAGAAAAAAACATAGTCCTTGAGTTAAATGAAAGTTTTCTAAATTTAGAGGAAAGTGATTACTTTAAATACTTAGAAATAGCTAAAAAAATCCTATCTGGAACAATAGGCAACAATTTATTGGAACTTAACTTTTTGGATCCCCACGGTCCAGCATCTGAAAAACAACTTTCTTTAATTGACCTTAAAAAAAGCAAATTAAAGGACCAAGAATTGACGAATTCATTTTTTCAATCAATAATAGAGTCCTATGACTACTCTGAAAATTATCTTATACTTTTTTTCCACGATGTATATGATATTATTACAAAAACCAGTGATAACCTAAAAATTGATGAGTCTGAAGAAGTTTTTGAGTATGTTATATGTGCAATTTGTCCTATTTCTCTTTCACCTCCAGGCCTAAGTTATTATGAAGAGGAAAATATAATAAAATCTAGGTTTAGGGATTGGGTCGTTGCTCCACCAATAAATGGGTTCTTATACCCTGCTTTTATTGACAGAAGTCCAGATGTTAATTCTTTAACCTATTATACAAAAAACCCTAAGGATATCCATCCAGAGTTTATAGTAGATGGTCTTGGCTGTACACCTAGGGAAACAGCCAGCCTCCAAAAAGAAAAATTTCAGTTCCTTATGAAAGATTCAATAAGTGATGATGAAGACGAAGCAGATGAAATCTATATGGAGATTCAAAATAATCTTTATAATTTAGTGGAAGACCATAGGGCTACTTCTGATGATGCTGATGAAATCCAATCAATTAAGCTAACACAAGATAATCTTCAAGAAATTTTAGTAGAAAGTGGAATTGATGAAGAGACCCTTGGCCAAGTGGGCAAATTCTACCAAGATAACTTTGACACCGACCTACCTTCTGCTGAAAATTTACTTGATAAAAAAATACTTCAAATAAATGAACAAAAGAAAAAAGAAAAATCCCTTCAAAAACAAGTAGATTTTCTAAAAGACAAGCTAGAAAATACTAGTATGCTAAATAATCAAGATGATGAATATGATATTATAATAAAATCCAAACCAGAAAAGATAGACCTTATTAAATCAGAAATTATAGATGGACAAAAATATATTATGATTCCAGTTACTGAAGATGAACTAACAAAAATAAGTGAAATTTAAAGAAAAAACCATAGGACTTTAAAGTCCTATGGTTTTTTTGGGTCTACTGGGCAATTATAACTAAGGCATAAGAATTATAACTATCATATTCTTCTTTTTTAAAATTGCCGTATGTCTCTATATTTTTAAAACCTGCTCCACCTAGCAAAGCTATTAAATCATTAGATCTTATCGGTAACAAAATCTCATTATTTTCAAATTTATTAGCCTTTACTTCTAAAATAGTCTTAAAATTTATCTTATTATCTTCTTCCATATATTCATACTCTCTAACAAACCTTAACTCATCACCTTCTATGGTTGGAAGTTCATCTATATTTCTATCTAAAATCCTATCATAGTTTATTATTTGTAGTAATAATCTTCCATTATCTTTTAAAATTTCTTTCGTCTTAGTTAAAAATTCTAAAATTTCTTCATTGTTATTTAAATGTACTAGAGAGTTTCCTATGCAATAAACTAAATCATATTTCCCCTCTAGTTTATCCAAATCTAGCATATTTAGTACCCTTCCATCAATGTTTTTATACTTATTATTTAGTATATCTATCATACTTGGATTTAAATCAATAGCCGTCAGCTTATGGCCAAAGTCTGCCAATGATTTAGAATATCCTCCATTGCCACATGCTATATCTAATATGTCTTTTTTACCATCTCCTGATAATTCCTTTAATAATTCAACTTGATATCTTCCAACAGGAAATATTTCATCATAGTATTTTGAAATTTCATCATAAAATTTAGACATTTCTTCCTCCTAAAGTTATATTTTATTTAAAGCATAGTCCATAGCTATTTCTTCATCGTCTACTATATTAGTGTTAATAGCAAATCCCATAGACCTATATAAATTTTCTGCCACAAAATTTTCTGAAGTATAGCATATTCTTATAAAATCATAAGCTCCACTTTCACTTAAAATATCTATCAAATATTTTAAGGCACCTCTTCCATATCCATGTCCCTGATATTTTTCGTCTATTATCATCTGGTCTAAAATACATAATTCGCCTATTAAATCCCTATAGTCCCTAGTCATCATAATTCCTATAACTGACTCAGCTAAATAGATTATATAGACCTGACTATTATAGTTTTTATAAGCAAGGGCTTTGGCTAAAATCCCCTTGCTATCTAGAACATAAGATTCTTGGCCTTTTGCAAGTTTCAAACCACAAACTTCCCTCCAATTTTCAGGTGTAAGACATCTAAAATCCAAACCCACATACCCATCTCCTTTCAAGCTTTTAGCTTTATCCAATAATATTTTTTAAATTTTAATCTAATATTATTTCTAATGAATTCAACAAATTCATAGCTTCAGGAAAGGAAAACTTAGCTCCCTTTAACTTACAGGAACTAATATCCACTTGATAACCTACCGAATTTCTAAAATCTGACTTACTTAGGTTGGATTTTAGAAATTCTGTATTATCCAATTTGCAATCCTTAAATTTTGCCTCTATTAAATCACATTCTGTAAATATCGAATCAATTATTTCATTGTCTGATAAATCTATTTTCTTCAGCTTCATATTATAAAAAGTATTATATTTCAAGGATGAATTCTTAATTATATCAATTGGATCCACAAAAGCACCATCAGGAGTTAGCTCTTTCCAATTTATTCCAAATAATCTGGACTTTTTAAATTCTAAACCTTGTATTTCAGAATATTCTTCTGCTTTTAAATTTATAATAGATGATTTTTCAAATTTACAGTCTATCAGACTAGAATTTATTATCTTTACATCTTCAAAAGTACAATTTCTAAAAGTACAATCTATAAAACTCATATTATCAAATACTTCTCCATATAATTTCAAATCTTCAAAATCATAAGCTTCATAATATTTTTTCCCCATCCAATCACTCCTCTTGTAAGTTTAAAAGCCTTTAAATTATATAGACCATTTCCAACCTAACTTCTCCATTGGCAACATCATCCTTACCATAACAACTTAGATCAATTCCATTTACCCTAAAACCATTTTTTAAATAAAACTCTATAGCTTTTGAATTACAAGTTTGAGTTTCTAAAATTACCTCCCTAAAGTCTTCTTTTAAGGCTATTTCTTTTGCCTTATTTATTAAGAAGCTTCCATAACCTAAAGCTCTAAAGTCTTCTAATATTAGAATTTCCGTTATCCTAAGTCTCTTATTCCAAGATTCTCTATATACTTCTATATATCCAATTTCACTAACCCCATCCTTTAAAAGATAGTCTGATGGATCTTCCAACCAATCATCATAAATAACTCCTTTAAATGATTTGGATATTTTAGCATCAAATTCTTTTTTCTTTAATCTTATAGAAAATAATTCATTTCCATCTACTTCCAAGTCATAAAAATATTTTGTACTATAGTTAAATTCTAAAACTTAACCCTTGTATTTTTCTTTAT
>CAZRYA010000096.1:5545-7051 GCA_964604235.1 uncultured Tissierellaceae bacterium
CATACAAGACCTCCTTACTTAATATATAACAAGCTTAAATCCTATAAGGTCAATTCATATAGGCAAAAACTATTGAGTCCATAAGATTCAAGTCCTAAATCAACATTTCCAATATACTCAAAACCCTTCTTCTCATAGAGATTAATTGCGGGCCTATTATTTTCAAATACATCTAGCCTTATGGATTTCATACCACTTATTTTACCATAATTTATTGCATAGTCTAGAAATTTAGACCCTATTCCTTGCTTTAAATAATCTGGATGAACTAAAAACGTTCTCACTACAAAGACAAACTGATAGTCCAAATCTTCCTTCCATATTACTTTATCATATGCTACTTCAGCTATGTGGTTTAAAATCATAGAAGCAACTATAGCCCCCCTATGTCTAGCTATATATAAGTCCCCACTTCTAATCCCCTTAGCTCCATCTTCTCTTATTGGATATATTCCTTTCTTCCAGCCTGGGTAATTAGTTTCTTTATCCAAATAATCATTTAAAGAATTATATAGGGCTTCAACTTCATCTAAATCATCCATTTTCCTCTTTCAATAACTATATTCATATAGGCCTCCAAAAAAATTATTTGTTTTTCAAAGTTTGTAAAATTTCAAGTTTTTCCTTATAGATTTCATCTAATTTCTCAATTTCATTTAAATCTTCTTCCATTGATATTCTAGAAATTAAAGATGATATTTCCATTTCTAAAATCATCCTATCTTCCTTGAATGAATCTATTTTTCCCACTGGGATTTTACTACTTCTAGATTTAATATATTCTGAATATCTTCCATTAAAACTTTTTATTTTTTTATCCTCTACAATAAGAAGCTCCTGTCCAATATTTTCAATAAATCTTAAATCGTGAGATACAAATAAAATGCTTCCATTATAATTTTTTAATATTTCTTCTATTACATCCAAACTACTTATATCTAAATAGTTAGTTGGTTCATCTAGAATTAGAAAGTTTATGTCTTCCAATATCATTTTTGCAAATGAAAGCTTAACCCTTTCACCACCACTTAATACTGATAAGTTATTATATACCTTGTCACCTCTTATCAATAATCTGGCCAAAATTAACCTAGCAAAATTTTCATCATGAATACTTTTATCCATTACATTTTCTAAGATAGTTTTACTATCATCTAATATATCCATTGATTGGCTAAAATAACCTATCTTAACATTTTTACTAACACTTATTCCGTCTTTTTTTAAAATCATATTTATTAAAGTAGTCTTACCACTTCCATTAGGCCCTATTAAAGCTACTTTCTTTCCATTATATATATTAAAACTTGCATTTTTAAATATTATATTGTTCGAATAAGCCTTGTTTATCCTCTCTCCACTTATTAAAATCTTGCCATGAGGCTTACTAGAATCTAAAATTTCAACTTTTATTAGCTCTTCTTCCTTTGGTTTATCCTTTTTTTCCAATCTTTCCAATCTACTATCAATGGACTGAGAAAAGTTATCTAGTTTCTTTTTGTTCTT
>CAZRYA010000097.1:0-7032 GCA_964604235.1 uncultured Tissierellaceae bacterium
GGTAAAAAATCCCTAGAAGAAGTACAAAATAAACTTGGTGAATTAGAATTAAGTTTAAAAAATAGTGATGAATAAATCACTTTAAGGAGGGATAAGGATGGCTAAGCTAAGAAAACTTGGACGCCCTACTAACCATAGAAAAGCTATGTTAAGAAATTTAACAACAAGCTTGTTAAGAGAAGGAAAAATAAAGACAACTGATACTAGAGCTAAAGAAGTTAGAAAAATGGCAGAAAAAATGATAACTTTAGCTAAAAGAGGAGATTTACATGCAAGAAGACAAGTTTTAGCTTACGTATACGATGAAGATATAGTTACAAAACTATTTGATGAGATTGCACCAAAGTATGCAGATAGAAATGGTGGATATACAAGAGTTTTAAAATTAGGACCACGCCGTGGAGATGCTGCGGAAATGGCTATATTAGAATTAGTATAGATATCAAGGGATTAAGTTAAACTTAGTCCCTTTTTTATAGTATATATTTTAGAGTCTATAAGTATTTATGGATTGTGAAAGGTATACTCTTATGATAATATGAAATATGAAAATACTATAAAGAGGGATATTATGAAGAAATACATGTTTGAAACAGATGAATTACGATATAAATATAGGTCAGAAGTAAAAGAAGATGATGTATTTGCTGTGGACAATTTAAGTATCCATATTGAACAAGGTGAATTCTTAGCTGTACTTGGGCATAATGGATCAGGAAAATCTACACTGGCAAAATTAATAAATGGATTGATTTTACCTAGTTCAGGTAATGTGTTTGTCTTAGGGATGGATACTAAAGATGAAAGCTTGATTTGGGATATAAGGGAAAAGGCAGGAATGGTCTTTCAAAATCCTGATAACCAAATAGTAGCTACCATAGTAGAAGAAGATGTGGCTTTTGGACCAGAAAACTTAGGTATTCCTCCAGTAGAAATAAGGAAGAGAGTAGACCAAGCCTTAGAAATAGTTGAAATGACAGACTATAAAAAACATGGTCCCCACCTACTATCAGGAGGTCAAAAGCAAAGAGTTGCAATAGCTGGAATACTTGCAATGAATCCAGACTGTATAATTTTTGATGAGCCAACGGCAATGTTGGACCCTACGGGGAGACAGGAAGTAATGAAAACCATAAGAAGGTTAAATAAAGAAGAAAACAAAACTATTATTTTGATAACCCATTATATGGACGAGGCAGTAGAAGCAGATAGGATAATAGTAATGGAAAAGGGAGCAAGGGTCTTAGAAGGAAAGCCTAAAGAAGTTTTTTCCCAAGTTGAAAAAATAAAATCTCTAGGTTTAGATATACCACAAGTAACTGAACTTGCCTTTGAACTGAGGAAGGAAGGAATAGATATAAGTGGAGATATATTATCAATTGAAGAGCTGGTGAATGCATTATGAAAATTGAAGTTAATAATTTAAGTTATATATATAATATGGGGAATCCATTTGAAAAAAAAGCCCTAGATGATGTGAGCTTTAAAATAGGAGAAAAAGAATTTATTGGTTTAATAGGTCATACTGGTTCTGGTAAGTCTACCTTGGTCCAGCAGTTAAATGGTCTAGTAAGTCCTAGTTCTGGATCAATTATAATAGACGGTGAAGATATAACTAGAAAAGATATTAATAAAATAAGTATAAGACAAAAAGTTGGTCTAGTTTTTCAGTATCCAGAATACCAATTGTTTGAAGAAACCATATATAAAGATATAGCCTTTGGACCTAAAAATTTAGATTTGCCTGATGAAGAAATTCATAAGAGGGTAATGAAATCTATGGAATTAGTAGGGCTTGACTATGAAGAGTTTAAGGACAGATCTCCTTTTGACTTAAGTGGTGGACAAAAAAGAAGGGTTGCTATAGCTGGGGTTTTAGCTATGGAGCCTAAAGTCCTAATACTAGATGAGCCAACTGCAGGCTTAGACCCCCATGGACGAGATGAGATTCTTGGAGAAATAAGTAACCTATATAAACGAGAAGATATTAGTATAATACTGGTTTCCCATAGTATGGAAGATGTTGCTAAATTGGTAAACAGGATTTTAGTAATGCATAGGGGAAAATTAGTTATGGATAATAATCCAAGAGAGATATTTAAAAGGTCTAAGGAACTAGAAGAAATGGGTCTAGGAGTTCCCCAGGTGACCAAATTCATGCAAATCTACAAGAGTATGGGCCATGATATAGATGACAATGTACTGACCGTAGAAGAGGCTAAAATAGAACTATTAAAATATTTAAGGAGTAAAAAATAATGCTTAAAGACATAACAATAGGACAATACTTTCCAGGAGATACAATAGTTCATAGGTTAGACCCAAGAATTAAAATAATAATATCTATGCTATTTATAGTATCTATATTTTTTATAAATACTTTTAGTCCATACTTATTGGTACTGGCCTTTATAATTACCAGTGTTTATTTATCCAAGGTACCAGTAAAATTTATTTTAAAGGGACTAAAGCCCTTGTATTTAATAATAATGATAACTTTTTTAATAAATGTATTTATGACAAAGGGAGAAGTTTTATTTAAGATTGGACCTTTAATGGTATCTAAAGAAGGGCTGAGACAGGCAATTTTTATGGCCTTAAGGTTGATTTTTTTAATTACTGGAACGTCTCTTTTAACCTTGACCACTTCTCCAATTGCCTTAACAGATGGAATTGAAAGTCTTTTAAATCCTTTTAAGAAGATAGGTGTCCCAGCTCACGAGTTGGCAATGATGATGACAATAGCTCTTAGGTTTATACCAACCTTGCTAGAAGAAACTGACAAGATAATGAAAGCGCAAATGGCAAGAGGGGCAGATTTTGAGTCAGGTAATATAATAAAAAGGGCAAAAAATTTAGTACCCTTGTTGGTTCCGCTTTTTATAAATGCTTTCAGAAGGGCAGATGAATTAGCTACAGCTATGGAAGCTAGATGTTATAGGGGTGGAGATAATAGGACTAGATTACATGAACTTAAGCTGACTAGGCTAGACTATCTTACCCTAACTATTTGTATAATATTTTTTAGTTTAATAATAGGAACACGATTTATATAAAAATGAAGAATATAAAATTATTAATAGAGTATGATGGAACAAATTATTCTGGTTGGCAATATCAAAAGAATAGTAGGACAATAGAGGAAGACCTAAGAGATGCAATCAAAAAGGCCACTAAAGAAGAAGTAAGCTTAATTGGTTCAGGTAGAACAGATAAGGGGGTCCATGCCTTGGGCCAAGTTGCCAATTTCTATACAAACTCAGATATACCAGCTGATAAATATAAGAAAATACTGGACCACCTACTAGCAGATGATATTACTATAGTTGACTCAGAAGAAGTGGATTTAGACTTTCACTCAAGATTTAATGCAAGAGGCAAGAGTTATATGTATAGGATTTATAATAGGAATATTAAGAGTTCTATTTATAGAAATTATTCTTACCATGTTCCCAACAGGTTAAATGTAGAAAAGATGAATGAAGCTAGTAAATTTTTTATTGGAGAACATGATTTTACGGCTTTTAAGGTTAAGAGGACAGAGGTTCATACTGGACTTAGGATAATAGAAGATGCCTATGTGGAAAAAAATGGAGAATTTGTGGATTTCTATATAAAAGGTAAGGGATTTATGCACAATATGGTTAGGATAATGGTTGGGAGCCTAATCCTTGTAGGCTTAGAGAAAGAGCCACCTGGATATATTAAAGAAGTAATAGAAAGTAAAGATAGAACTAGGGCAGGTAAAACGGTAGCTGCAAGTGGCCTGTATTTATTAAAAGTATTTTATTAAAAACTATTTAAATAGGTTGACAACTGTAACCAGTTGTAATAAAATATATAAGAGTGTTTTAAAAAGAGCCCGGAATTTTTAAAATGCCATTATATATATATATTGGTACGAGGAGGGAAATGAATGAAAAGTTATATGGCAAAAACAAACGAAATCGAAAGAAAATGGTATGTAATTGACGCTGAAGGAAAAGTATTAGGTAGATTAGCTACAGAAGTTGCTACTATATTAAGCGGAAAGCATAAACCAACATACACTCCACACTTAGACTGCGGAGACCATGTTATTATTATAAATGCTGGAAAAGTTAAATTAACAGGTAACAAAATAAATCAAATGAACCATGTATATCATACAGGACATCCAGGTGGTTTAAAAGAAATTCCTTACAGTAGATTAATCGAAGAGAAACCTGAGAGAATAATCGAATTAACTGTTAAGGGAATGCTTCCAAAATCAGCATTAGGAAAAAATATGATAAAGAAATTAAAAGTTTACGGTGGAGCTGAGCACAATCATGAAGCTCAACAACCAGAAATATATGAATTTTAATATTCGTGAAAAGGAGGGCTGTAAGTGGCTAAAGTACAATTTATAGGAACAGGAAGAAGAAAAACATCTGTTGCCAGAGTAAGATTAGTTCCAGGAAACGGAACAATCACAGTAAATAATAGAGATATTGATGAATTTTTTAACTATGAAACTTTAAAGGTATTATTAAGAGAACCTCTTGTAATAACTGATACTTTAAATAAATACGATGTATTCGTAAAGGTTGAAGGTGGAGGATATACAGGTCAAGCAGGAGCTGTTAGACATGGTATATCAAGAGCTCTTATAGAAGCTGATCCTGAATTAAGACCAATACTTAAAAAAGCTGGTTTCTTAACTAGAGATTCAAGAATGAAAGAAAGAAAAAAATATGGTTTCAAAAAAGCCAGAAAATCACCACAATTCTCAAAGAGATAATATTATTATCAAATTGGATAAAGAATTTAATAAGATATTTCAAACACCAAATTATTTTAATTTGGTGTTTTTTTGTCGATATTGTAAAAATCAATTAATGTATTTGCTAATATAGAAAAATAGTATTATAAAAAAATATTAGGAAATAAGTGAAATATCTGATAATTAAAGGTTATTCAATGATTTGGAATATTTTGTATGGCCAATATTATACTTTAATCTATTGTATATTTTTCCATCTTCTTGTATAATGATTATGACAAATGGTTGATAAATACACATTTTTTTGACAAGTAAATATCATTCTAATTAATTCATTTGTGGGATATTTAAAAGATATTCGAAAGGAGTGGTTTAATGGAAGGCAAAAAAACACCTTTATATGAAGAACATGTAAAACATGGGGGGAAAATAGTAAACTATGCAGGATGGTTACTACCAGTCCAGTATGAAGGCTTAGTGGCAGAACACGAAGCTGTTCGAAATCAAGCCGGTTTATTTGATGTTTCTCATATGGGGGCTATTTTAGTATCAGGAGAAGATTCAGAAGCATTTCTTGATTATCTATTGACTAATGATATTTCTAAAATGGCTGATGAGCAAATAATCTACACTATAATGTGTAGGGCAAGTGGAGCTGTTGTAGACGACTTATTAGTTTATAAGTATGAAGCTAAAAACTATTTATTAGTTGTAAATGCAGCTAATATAGACAAGGACTATGACTGGATTGTTAGCAATAAGGGATCCTATAAGGTAGATATAGAAAATCAATCAGATGAAACATCTATACTTGCTTTACAAGGGCCTAATGCAGAAAAAATACTGCAAAGAATAGTAGATATAGACCTATCCGACATGAAGAAATTTACTCTTAGAAGAAACGTAAACTTAAATGGAGTTAAGGCCATGGTGTCTAGAAATGGATATACTGGCGAAGATGGATTTGAAATTTACTTTAAAAATGAAGATGCTGTAAAACTGTTTAATGATATCTTGGAAAATGGTAAGGACTTTGGACTTAAGCTGGCAGGTTTAGGATCAAGAGATACATTAAGATTTGAAGCAATGCTTCCACTATATGGACAAGAAATCTCAGAAGAGGTAAATCCATTAGAAGGAGATTTGAAGTTCTTTGTTAAATTAAAGAAAAATTCTGACTTTATAGGTAAGGAAAACTTAACAAGGATTTGGGAAGAGGGACTTACAAGAAAAGTTGTAGGATTTGAGCTGGATGGTAGGGGTATACCAAGAGAAGGCTATGAAATTGAAAAAGATGGAAAGAAAATAGGCTATGTTACTACTGGTTATATGGCGCCAACTGTAAAGAAAGCTATAGGAAATGCCTTGATTGACATTGAACAAACAGAAATAGGCAATGAGATAGATATAATAATTAGAAATAAGAAAGTAAGTGCCAAAGTAAGAGACAGAAAGTTTTTAAATAGATAAGGGAGGAATAAAGATGAAAGTTATGCAAGGATTATTATATACAGAGGATCATGAGTGGGTAAGATTAGATGGCAAAAATGCCTATATTGGAATAGCAGATTTTGCTCAAAATCAATTAGGAGATATAGTTTATGTAGAACTTCCAGAAGTTGATGATGAGATTGAAAAGGGAGAAGATTTTGGAGCTGTAGAGTCAGTAAAGGCTGCATCAGATATTTATATGCCAGTAAGCGGTAGGGTAATAGAAGTGAATGAAGACCTGATGGACGACTCAGGATTATTAAATACAGACCCATATGAAAACTGGATTATTAAAGTTGAATTAACAGATGAATCAGAATTAGAGGAGTTAATGTCCCATACTGACTATGAAAAGTTTTTAGCTGAGGAGGTATAGTATGTATCCTTACATCTCTCATACTCACAATGATGAGCAAGAGATGCTAGAAGTAATAGGACTAAATTCTTTAGAAGACTTGTTTGGTGATATACCAGAAGATATTAGGTTAAGTAGAGATTTAAATCTACCTAAGTCAAAATCTGAATTAGAAGTGACAAGATATCTAAAAGGTTTAGCTAGCAAAAATTGTTCATTGAGTGAATTAACATGTTTTTTAGGTGCTGGTGCCTATGATCATTATATACCGTCTATAGTAGACCATATAATATCAAGGTCTGAGTTTTATACTTCATATACACCTTATCAACCAGAGATAAGCCAGGGAACACTACAATATTTGTTTGAGTTTCAAACCCTATTATGTGAACTTACAGGGATGGATGTTGCCAATGCTTCTTTATATGATGGAGGTACTGCT
>CAZRYA010000098.1:0-6899 GCA_964604235.1 uncultured Tissierellaceae bacterium
CCCTTTAAATAAGATTTTTTTAAATCAATATCTTCATAAATATATTCTCTAGGTATATTAATAAATAACTTATCCTTGTTAATAAGGGATAAGTCATTTAAAATTACTTCAATATTTGTACTTACTCGAAGTAAATAAGACATACTTTTCTTAAAATTAAAACTTTTCCTTACTGTTATTACTGGAGTAATATTATATAATTCTTTGAATAATTTAAATATATATTTAGATATTTCTAAATTTTCAGTATTAATTAATATTGCATCTTCTGTAATAACTGCATTATTCCTTATATACGCTGAAAGAAGTGAAATCATTTCTGTTTTTTCACATTTATCATTTATTATTTCGTTTTTTACTCTAATTGAAAATGACATTGTATCACTCCTTTTATAAAAGGCACTATTTGCCCCTTATTATACTCATTGCACAAATAGTACCTTCACCTACTGATGTAGATATTTGATATACATCTTTATCTATTATATCACCCGCAGCATAAATACCAGGCACACTTGTTTCCATGTATTTATCTACTATAACATAATTATTATTAGTTTCCAAGTTATTACACTTAATAGGGATTGGAACATTACCAACACATACAAATAAACAACTACAATCTATTTCTCTATCATCATTAATAATAACACTACTAATCTTATTATCACTTTCATTAATCCTTGTTATTTTAGAGTTAGTAATAATTTCAACATTATCTTTCTTCTTTATTGCATCAAGACTAATCTCATCACCTCTAAATTCATCTCTTCTATGAACAAGATAAACTTTTTTAGCAATAGACGCTAAATACAAAACACTTTCAAATGCTGTATTACCACCACCAACTACAACTACATCTTTATCTTTATATAGAGTACCATCGCATATAGCGCAGTAACTAACCCCATTACCAAGTAATTTTTTCTCATTAGGAAGCCCTAATTCCCTAGGTCTTCTACCTGTTGCAATAACAATATTCTTACATACAATTTCATCCTTGTTGGTTCTTACTATCTTCTCATTACCATTATCAACTATTTCAGTTACAGTACCATACACATACGGAATATCTAATTCTCTCATTTGGTCTAAAAGATCAAATTTTTTATTTTTCATATCCTTATAGCCTTCATTTTCGTAAACTACTAAGTACTTGTCATTTTCGTATTTTCTAACAATTCCATTGTAATTTGCAAAATAACTGTTTATATTTTTATCTATTTCAGCCAAGACAAGTGGTCTATTTACTTCACTGGTACTGCTCTTTACGTCGTCATAATTATCTACATAGAGTAAAGAAACCACCAGTTTTTCATCATTATATCTCTTATTCAAATGGACAAAATTAGTATTATCCACCCAGTACAGAATCATAACAGAATTATTTTTACTACTGGTCCTCTTTGTATCTATCATATTGGGATATAATTTGTAGTGTTTATCCCTAAATTGAGTAAATATAGGCTTATTTTCCTCTGCCTCCATAAGCTTGCTAAAATCGAAATTTGGAATAATATTAGATATCTTTTCACCTAAAAGGTCCTCATTGTCCATTAAATTTAAAAATGGAGTATTGTACCAAGAAATCATTCCATTTTCATCTAGCATTACCAAGGGGAAAGGCATATTAAAAGTTGCATGTTTAGTGACAGAATCAAAGTCTTCTGACAGACCTTCAATATAGTCTATAAAGTTCTCGTCATTTTTCTTTTTAGCCTTTATATTGTATACTATTCCTGCTACAAAACATAATAAGGCTAAAAATCCCATAAGTGGTTGATATAGTCCTAAAATAATAGTAAGTACACCTATGATAATTAAGTAAATCTTATTATCTTCAAATTTAAACTCTCTCTTATTCATATTATCCTCCTATAGAGTCTTCTTCTTATCCAACTTTCTAAAGTCAAACACCATGTCTAGAAAGCCCATAAACACAAAGGCTGCTCCCATTTTCAACACTAGTATATTAAATAAAATGAAAAGTATCCTAAAAAACTTTCTCATCCTATATTTAATAAGTAAAGAGTCTACAAGAGCTATTCCTTGTATATTCATTAAGAATCCTACTAATACAACTAAGTTTACCCTTAGGGCCCCACTGTAGGGAACTTGAAAATACATAAGTATATAGGTCAATACAAATGTTATTAAAATTCCTAAAGTGGACATCTTGGACAATCTAAACCTACTGAAACTAGGCCTATATATTTTATATCCTATATTTTCTGCTAAAATCAATGATATTGAATAATTTAAATAGACTGTTACTATTGAAACTATTATAGTCATAGCTGGAATAGTCATCATAAGATAATTATGTATTGATTCTAACATGTCCTCGGTCATTATACTATCATAGCTACTACTCCCTACTTCTTCAAAATAAGCCATCAATCCTTCCAATGTTAGGTTAAAACTATTCTCTATTTCAGATATATACCCTAAAAAACTATTGTTTTCTAACATTAAAACTAATAAAATACTTATTAAGAATACAGCTGTTGCTAATACTAAAGTGTCTTCTGTTGATTCTCGCTTTTTAATACTATAAACTAAGGCTATAGTAATTGGTAGTAGGGTTATAAGTAGACTTATGCCGAAATTTACACTGGTTCCCACAGCTACTACAAGTATAGTAAGACTTAAGCTTAAAATACTATGTCCTAAACTATTTCTAATTCCTAGAACTATAAAGGGTATAGGTACTAAAAATAAAAATATATTAGATATTCCCATTAGTGAGAATATAAGTACAGTAGCTACTATTGCTAAAATTATGGATTCTGCTAAGGGATTCCTATTTTTATCTTCTTTCAAATAATCACCTCTAGTTTTTTACTTACTGAAAATTATACCATATAATCAAGAAAAAAGAGATATTAGCTTTGAAAGTAAAGATAAATAAAACTATAATATCATTATAAATCTGAATTTTGAGGTGGTTAAGATTAGAAAATATACGCGAATAGATCCTTATAAGTTGATTGTATCTATCTTATTGGGCCTATTATCACTTTTACTAATTAAATATAAAACTACATTCCAACTAGGCAGCTTCTCCATAAACCTTGTCTGGAGCCTTTTGCTTCCCCTTTTAGTAGCCCTTAGTTGGGGTCTAGTATATGGACTTATATCAAGTTTATTGGTTATGTTTTATCCCTTTATAGTGGGTTATGATAATGGGTGGGCCTCTATTATCCCCTCTATTTCCTTTTTACTTTTTATTGGCTTTCAGGCCTATGGAAGGGACAAAAGACAAGTTTCAAGTAAGTTCTATTATAAAATATATTTTATCCACTTGGTTTATTCCTTAATGAGGTTCTTACTCTACCTTATATTTTTTATACCCCTTGTTAAGCTTAATCCACCCTTCTGGAATCCCAAGGCCATTACAAGTATTGATAGGTCTGTTGTCGTTTTATTTGCGATAAAAGGCATACTCATGGAGTTAGTCCTATTGGCACTTACTGATACTATGTTACTCCTTAGACCAGTTAAAAATTTATTTAGGTTAGAAATAAAAACGGAATCCCAGACCAATGATAAGATTTTACTTAGCCTAACCCTCTTGGGTCTAATTTATTCCTCAGTAATTTTAGCCTTTAACAATTTCATTCTAATGGATGGACAAATGTTTGAAAATCTGTCTAAGCTAGACTATAACTTTAAAATAAATATCCTCTTTGCCAGTATACTCTTCTTCATAATGAGTGGGATTAGTGTTAAATATCTTGAGAAGATGAAAAAAGCTCAAATCCAACTTGAAATAAGTCAAAATAATTACAAGGCAACTGCTGAAGAGCTTAACCTCCTAAATTTAAAACTAGAGGACTTAATCCAAGATAGGACCCTAGAGTTGGAATACATGGTAAGGCAACTTGAAGAATACTCCTATGTAATATCACATGATTTAAAGACCCCCTTAAGGGCCATTGATGCCTATGTTGACTTTTTAATAGAAGACTACCTAACAGAGGACAAGCTAGACCTGGATAATTTGAAAAATATTAGGCGGATAAGTCGTGACAATATCCTCTTAATAGAACGCTTACTAGACTATTCTACAACTTCGAAAAAACAACTATCTATGAAAAACATCTGCCTAGAATCTATGGTAGAAAGTATTATCGAAGATTTTAAAACCATAGAAGATGGAAGTGATATTATAATAGAAAAACTTAAACTTCCTAATATTGTAGGTGACGAAGTTTTAATAAGACAAGTCTTTTATAACATAATATCCAATAGTATTAAATTTAAAAAACCTAACTCTAAGCTAGTCTTAAAATTTGACTATGAAAAATTAGATAGTTTTTATATAATCTCTGTTGCTGATAATGGAATTGGTTTTAATATGAAGTATGCCGATAAAGTCTTTGGAATATTTGAAAGAATGCATAACTCCAACTATAGTGGAGAGGGTATTGGACTGGCAATAATAAAAAATATTATTCAAAAACACAAGGGTGAGGTTTGGTTAGAATCTATTGAAGATAGGGGTACTAGTATTTATATAAGATTAGCTATAAAATAAAAAGGATGATTTTATGAACATTTTAATTGTAGATGACATGGAAGTATTCAGGCGCCAATTAAAAAGGCTGAGCATATGGAAGGATGAAAGGTTCAATTTGAAATTTGAAGCTAGCGATGGAAAAGAGGCTTTAGATATTATCTTAAATGAAGAAGTAGACCTAATGATAGCTGATATTAAGATGCCTATTATTAATGGCCTAGAATTACTGAAAGAAATCAGTGACCTAAACCTTCCTTTGAAAACTATCCTCCTAAGTGAACACAATGATTTTGCCTTTGCAAGAAATGCCATACAGTATGGAGCCTTCGACTATCTACTAAAACCTGTAGTCGAAAGTGAACTTGTATCTAGCCTAGAAAAGGCCTATGAAAGTATGGAAAAGTCTAAGGAAAATAAGTCTGACAAGCTCTACTATGAAGATATCAATAGTTTGGTTCAAGTCTTTTTAAAAGATTCTGATGACTTCATAAAGTTCTTAGATAGCTTTTTATTAAAATCTCCCCATATATCCAATGGTGAAAATATAAATAAATCATTAAATCAAATTTATAGGGATCTAATCTTCAGCTTAAATCGTAATTTTCCTTGGATATCCCTTTATATTGACTATACAAATGACATTGTTATCCACTTTCCCCCTTGTGAAAAATCCGAAAAATATATTATTATAAAAAATAAACTTATGCCTATAAAAGAAAAAATAGACCTCCTATATATGGAAAGTAATAATTTGAGAACTCAAGCTATACTTACCTATATACTTAAAAACATTGACTCTATTAAGGATATAAACTCTATTGCAGAGGAATTTTATCTGAGTAAGAACCATCTTGCTTATATTTTTAAAGAGGATTTCAATATTACACTTGGTAATTATATTTCTAAGATAAAAATTGAACGGGCTAAGTTTCTAATCGACCAAGGACTTAGAAATTTTGAAGTAAGTGAAATCTTAAACTACAGTGGATCTGACTATTTTGAAAAACTCTTTAAAAAATATACGAGCCTTACTCCATCTGAGTATAGGTCTAGAAAAAAGTAAAACTCCATTTGTTAAATTTATTCATATTTTTCTTATCTATAGGTAAACTAGCAGGTATTAGCTAAAAAAATATATGATTTTTAAAAAAACCACTTAATAATAGTGGTTTTTTAATGGTAAAATCTTTATTTATTACATATTAAGAAGATCTTCTTTTAACTATAATAAAAATATAACAAAGATTAAAAGCGGAGGTAGATTTATGAAAAGTAAAAATTTATTTAAATTTGGTAGCTTAGCTTTGGGTATAGCTCTTTTTACGACAGGATGTGGTCCTAAGGCTGAGGAAGAAAAACCTAAAACAGAAGTCAGCCAAGTATCAGAATCTAATAGTGAAGATTCTTTTGACTTAGAATGGACTATACAACCAGACCTTGGTATAAAAAAGGGTACATACTACAGTGTTGAAGAGAGATTTAGGCAAGGTCACCTTGGTATTTTAGAAGTTGTAAAATCTGATGAGGAGATAGTTTATGTTGAGTTTAATGAAATGACAAGACCTAACTACTACCACAGATACTTCCAAAATGTACCTAAGCGTATGTCTGAATACAATTTTGATATGGGTAAGAAAAAAGGAGCTGCTTGGATTCAATCAGTACTAGAAGTAGAAAGAAAAATGATAGAAGAGCAAAGGTTAGTTGGAGAATTTGATATGGTAAGCGGGGCTTCAAATAGTATAAACCAATCAATGCTACCTTTAGCTGAAAAAATTTCTGAAGAAATAGACAGGGATTCTGGTAAATACTACTATGGTATTGCAGAAAAATTAGATAATGGTCTTACTGGTATGTTACAAGTTGTCCTTAATGGAGATAGGCTTGAATCTGTTAGATATGACGAAATCTTCCCAGATAGTAAGGATGAAATTGAAGCTGGTAATTTAAAACAATACTATAGGCAATCTAAGTACGATAGTGTTGAATATGAAGAACCTTCTAGGATCGGATTTAATGTTCAAATGGATGCTTTAAATGAAAAAGTTATTGAAACTCAAGACCTACTTGATATTGAAGGACTTCCTTCAACAGATGAAAGTGGAAACTACGCTTCCAGTGGCTTTACTATTAGAAATGACTCTTGGGATAACTACTTAGCCTTAGCAGAAAAGCTACTGGTTGAAATGGAGAAGGACAATAAGTTTACTAGAAAATAATAGGTCTTAAGCTAAGATTTATTCTGGGTCTTATTTTTTATTTTCTTAGTAAGTTTTAATAGTATTGGATGTTACTAAGGCCATTGAAGTAATACTAATGGTTTAAAAACTTTAACTTATATTTAAAAACAAGCTATAATCTTTATAGCTTGTTTTTT
>CAZRYA010000099.1:0-3542 GCA_964604235.1 uncultured Tissierellaceae bacterium
CATAATTCACTGGAACACCATATGGATATCCATATGGTGTTCCAGTGAATTATGTATACCTGAATGAAGCCATATATATTCATGGTGCAAAAGAAGGCCATAGGTTAGAGAATATAAGAGAAAATTCCAAGTCTTCTTTTACAGTAGTATCTTATGAGGAAGTAATTCCAAGTAATTTTGAAACTTTTTATGATAGTGTAGTAGTATTTGGAAAGGCATTTGAAGTTATAGATGAAGAAGAAAAAACCCAAGCACTTCTAAAATTTATGGATAAATACTCTATAGATTTTTTAGAAAAAGGTAAGCTCTATATAGAGAAATCTAAAGAACATACTAGCCTAATAAAAATTGAGATAATTCATATGACAGGAAAACATGGAAGATAGTATTGACTTTAAGGAAAAAAATAAATATAATGTATAAGATAGCTACTCATTAAGAGTAGTTTTTTTATCAAAAAAATAGATGCAATTAACTTGCATTTGCAAATAGGAGAAATGTTATGGATAAAAATAGAAAGAAATTTATGGTCATTGCCATACTATTGGTAACTATTATTTTTACAGGGTGCAGCCCTAGAGAAGGGGTCAATAAAAAAGTTGATAATGATAGGATTAAAATTGTAACTAGCCTCTATCCCCAATATGAATTTGCAAAGAAGGTAGGGGGGGAAAAGGTTGATGTAAAACTATTATTGCCTTCAGGAGTTGAAGCTCATTCCTATGAACCAACACCTAGGGATATAGTTGCAATAAAAAATGCAGACATCTTTGCCTATACCAATATATATATGGAGGCTTGGGTTGGTGGAATAGTAAAAAATTTAAAAGATACATGTCTTCCCTTAGACCTAAGTGAGGGAATAGTTTTATCAGATGGGGATTTAGACCGAGATAATCATGTCCATGATGATGACGATGACAGTCATAGTCATAAGGATGAAAATCACATAGAGGAAGACGATCTTCCTGAAGATGACCACCATGGTCATAGCCATGAAAAGGATCCTCATATATGGACTAGCCCTGTGAATGCAATAAAAATGGTCGAAAATATAAGAGATGGTTTAATACAAGTAGATGGAGAAAACTCCAGTTATTATAGGAAAAATGCAGAGGAATATATAGAAGACCTTAAAAAATTAGATGAAGATATATTTAAAGAAATTGGAAATGAAAACTTAAAAATTGTATTTGGAGGACATTTTGCATTTGGTTACTTTGCAGAAAGGTATAATTTAGAATATATATCACCCTATAAAGGCTTTAGCCCTGATGGGGAGCCATCAGCTAGAAACATTGTCAATATGATAAAAGAAATTAAGAAAGACAATATAGAGATAATTTATCATGAGGAGCTAATTGATCCTAAAATAGCTAGAATACTTGCAGAGGAAACAGATTCCAGGCTATTGATGCTCCATAGTATTCACAATTTAACCAAGGAAGAGATAAGAGCTAATAAGGGCTATATAAGTATAATGTATGAAAATTTAGAGAATTTAAAGGAGGCTAAAAAGTAATGGAGCCTATATTGGAAGTAAAGGATTTACAAGTAAGGTATGGAAGAAATGTTGTAGTGGATGAGGTGAGTTTTAACTTGGAAAAAGGAGATTACTTGGCCTTAGTAGGGGCTAATGGATCAGGAAAGACAACTATAATAAACACCATTTTAGCTTTAAAAGAAAAATCTAAGGGAAGTATAAAGCTTAAAGAAGGAGTAAAATTAGGCTACCTGCCCCAGATAAGTTTTGATGGTGGAAAGAATTTTCCGGCTTGCGTAAGTGAGATTGTTGAAACTGGTCTATTAGTAGAAAAAGGTTTTTTAAAATTTTATAATAAGGCTGATAAGGCTAGGGTAAGAGATATATTGAGAAAGTTAGATATTGAAGAACTTGCTTACAAAAAAATAGGAGAGCTATCTGGTGGTCAGCAGCAGAGAGTTCATTTGGCAAGGGCTTTAGTTTCCAAGCCAGAGATAATAGTCCTAGATGAGCCAGCTAACTATTTAGATAGGGAATCAAAGGAGGATCTCTATAAGATACTAGCTGATATAAATAAAGCTGATGGAGTTACTATTATTATGGTGTCCCATGATTTAGATAGTATAAGAAATGATATAAATAAAATATTATTAGTAGAAACTAGTTTAAAGTTCTTTGGTACAATGATAGAATATGAGAAAGTGAGGAAGTTATATGAGTAGTTATGTAGAATTAATTCTAGAAAGTCTCCAGTATGATTTTATATTAAAAGGACTTTTAGCAGGACTTATGATAGGTTTGTCTTCAGCTTTCTTAGGGGTATTTTTAGTTTTAAAGAGATATGCTATGATTGGTGATGGTCTAGCCCATGTCAGTTTTGCAACTGTTGCTGTAGCCCTACTTTTGAATAAGTCACCGATTTTAATATCAATTCCACTAGTAGTTTTAGCATCAATAGTTATTTTAAAATTGACTGAAAGTGACCATATAGATGGAGATGGTGCAATAGGAATAATATCAGCATTTTCAATAGCTCTAGGTGTAATAATTTCATCTGTATCTTCAGGTTTTAGTGTGGATTTATTTAGCTATTTATTTGGTAGTATCCTAATAATATCAAATACAGATTTATTCTTTTCTCTTGTATTGACGATTTTTGTCTTAGGGGCAGTCATAATAAACTATAATTCACTTTTTGCAATTACCTATGATGAAAAGTATAGTAAGGCCATGGGCTTAAATGTAAAGGGGATGAACTATCTAATAATAGTTCTAACTTCTATAACTATTGTTTTGGGAATTAGGGTACTTGGGACTATGCTAATATCCAGTATGGTAATTTTTCCTACAATAACAGCCTTACAAGTATCTAAAGGTTTTAAAAATACAATATGTTTGGCCACAATAATATCTTTGCTTTCAGTTGTAGTTGGAATATTTACTTCATATATATTTGATATTCCAACAGGGGCAACAATTGTAATGATAAACACATTTTTATTTGTAGTAAGTTTGGGAATAAAAAAAATAACAAGGTGATATGATGAAAACAGAGGGAAATGAAAATATATTTAAAAAACATGACATAAAGAATACAAAACAGAGGAATATAGTATATAATATATTAAAAGATTCTAAGGCGCCAATAACAGCTGAAGAAATATACCTAGAGTCTTCTAAGTATGAAATCAACATGTCAACTGTATACAGGGTCTTAAATAAATTTATAGAAAAGGGACTAGTTGAAAAAGATACAATAGGTCTTGAAGATAAAAGTAGGTATGCTATAAGGGATGACCACCACCATGGCCACTACCTAATATGTGAATCCTGTAGTAGTATAACTAAGCTGGACTACTGTCCCTTAAAAGATGAAGAAGATTTAATTGAAGAAAAATCAGATTTTGAAATTAGGAGCCATAGGTTGGAATTATATGGAATTTGCAAAAAATGTAAATAAGAGGTGCAAAATGAAAAAAGAGGATAGAAAGAAAATAGGTTTTCTAATTTCCATACTACTTTTAATTGGGATAGGAATATTTGTTAGAGGATCTTCCAA
>CAZRYA010000099.1:3552-6514 GCA_964604235.1 uncultured Tissierellaceae bacterium
AATGGAATACTGTTTGATGAACTAATATTAAAAGGCCTTAGTAAGATAGATTCGAAGTCATTAGATTTCATTATGAAAGCTTTCACAAGTTTAGGTTCAGCCCATTTTTTCATACCCATTGGTTTTATATTAGTTGTATATTTTATATATAAAATGGAAAAGAGAAATGGTTGGTTAATAATTAACTCTATAGCGGTAAGCTATACAATAAATGCTATACTTAAGATGGTTTTTATTAGGACTAGGCCTATAGACTACATGAGGATAGACCAAAGTGGATATAGTTATCCAAGTGGACATTCTATGGTTTCTATGAGTTTTTATATGACAGTTGGATACATTCTATCTGAAAAGATTGAGGATGAAAATCTAAAAAAACTTGTAAGGGTGGTTTTTACTCTACTAGGAATAATAATAGGTTTTAGCAGAAATTACCTAGGAGTCCACTGGCCTACAGATGTAATAATGGGGTTAATAATGGGCTACTGGGTTTATGATATTGGAAAATCCTATATTAAATTTTAATATAGGATTTCTTTTAATTTATCCATATTTATAATGGTAAAAGTGTTTTTATTATAGTCTATGATTCCGTCATCTTTAAAGTTAGATAATTCTCGTGAAAGAGAGGGGCGGGTAACATTTAAAATTTCAGACATTTTTTGCCTATCCTCCTTAACTATAAATTCATTAGAATTATTTAACTTAGAATAGTCAAGTAAAAAGAAGGCAAGTTTTTTCTTAATGCTATCAAGGGATAAAAAAGAAACCCTTTTACTAAGCATAAGTATTCTATCAGAAAGTAAGTTTGTAAAGTTACTGAATACAAGGTCATTAGTAGCCATTATTCTTTGAATATGTTGGCGGGTTAAGAACATTATGGTAGACTTTTTTAGGGCTGTAATAGTAGCCGGGTATTCGTGCTTTTTAGAAAAAAGAATGGCTTCACCAAATATATTTCCAGGAGAAAAGCTGTTAATATAAGCTGTTTTTCCAGATGAGAACATCTTTTCTATATTTATTTGCCCTTCAAGTATAAATCCAAGTTCCTTACAGTCATCCCCCTCAAAGGCTATTATTTCTTCTGGGGAAAAGCTAGCTATAGTGTAGTTTTCAAGCTTTAACAATTTATTAACTTCTTCTAGGTCCAGACCTTGAAAAAGAACACTACTTCCTATTATTTCTAAGTATTTCAAAAAAATCCCTCCTTTATTAGAGTGTATATTAAATATAGATAGAAATCAAAGGAATAATTTCTTGATATTAGGGTAAATATATATATGAAATATAAAAAGAAAGGAAGTCTACTTATGAATAATATAAAGACATTACTAATAAATAGGATAGATCATTGTGACCAATCAGATGAGGTAAAGAGTATATTTTTTACAGTAAAGAATATAGGCATACCAATGATAGAAAACAAGATAATAGATATAGTACAGAGCATAGAAAATGTACAAGTAGATGATATGGTTTTAAAATATAATGGATTTGAAATAGGAACTCCGACTAAAAATATACCATTAATAATAAGAGAGCTATCAAGAAATGATATAGATATATATAGTGTTTATGAAGTATATGATCCCTATGAATAATAAGAGGTGAGATATGAAAAATTTAAAAGGAATAAAGAACATACTAATAATAGTCCTTATCTTGGCTTTGTTAGTATTTGGATTTAGGTCACTTAATAAGTTTAAGATAGAGAGAAAGGTTGAAACTTTGACTGAAAAAATAGAAGAAAATATTGTAGGCTTATCTGAACTAGTCAGTGTAAAGTACAATTATACCAATATAGTGGAATATGATAATAGCTTAAATATAAGTGGAATAAGTATTCCATTTACTAATAAAACCTTTTTAGTCAAGTATAGTGGCTATATAAAAGCTGGATCAGATTTATCTAAGGCTGAATTAGACCTAGTAAGTCCAAAACATGTAAAGTTGAAAATAGAAGAACCTAGGATTTTAGAAAATGTAATTCCAGAAGAAGAAGTTTATTTCTTTAACGAAAAAGAGTCAGTCTTTAATAGCCTGAAATTTGATGATCTTTATAATATCTTAAAAGAAGAGAAAATAAAGGTAGAAAAAGAGGTTATAGATAATGGAATACTAGAAGATTCTAGGCAGAATATAGAAAGTGGTGTAGTTAGTTTTATGCAATCACTAGGTTTTGAAAAAATCGATATAGACTTCTATTAAGTTGGTTTAGAATGGTTATTTTTGTAAGAATGGGGTATAATAAAATAGACAAAATAAATGGAGGTAATGTAAATGGCTTCAGAAAAATTATTAGTAGCATTAAATGATCAGTACAATTTCGAGTTAATATCAGCTCACGCTTATATGTCAATGGCTGCATATTGCTCAGATAAAAATATGAATGGGTTTTCTCACTTCTTTATAGAGCAGGCTAAAGAAGAATACACTCATGCGATGATGTTTTATGATTTTATATTTGATATGGATGGAAGCGTTAAGCAATCAGCCTTTCCACAGCCAGAAAATGAATTTGAATCTTTTTTAGCAGTGTTTAAAGAAGCTTTAAACCATGAAAAATTAGTAACTTCAAAAATTCATAACCTAGTAACTCTAGCAGATGAAGAAAAAGCTTATGAAACTAAGGAGTTCTTACAATGGTTTATAGCGGAACAAAGAGAAGAAGAAAATACAATGAAAGACATAATCTTTAAGTTAGAAATGATAAAAGATAACTATCAAGGCTTATTTATGCTTGATAATGAATTGGGTCAAAGACCAGTGGTATCTGTTGCTGATGCTGGAAATACAGAAGGATAGTTAATAACTATCCTTCTAGCTTTAGAAAGAAGTTATAAGACTAAGAAATAGTAGGAAGAATTTTTATATAGTATATTTTATTTAAAATATAAAAAGGCTTTTGTAATGATTACTTTTATGTTATAATGTTATTATTAATATTATATTATTAAAAAAC
>CAZRYA010000099.1:6524-6847 GCA_964604235.1 uncultured Tissierellaceae bacterium
TGGAGAATCACAAGCGCATATGAGATACAGAATTTGGGGTGCTAAAGCTAAGGAAGAAGGATTCCCAACTGTAGAGAGATTATTTATGGCAACTTCAGATGCAGAAGAAATACATGCTACATTACATTTCAAAGCATTAAAAGACGTTAATGGAGATTTCCCAGTTACTGCAGGAGCAGGATTTGGACTTAATGATACTTCAACAAACCTTCAAGGAGCAATAAATGGGGAATTATTTGAAGTTAACCAAATGTATCCAGCTTACATAGCTGTTGCAGAATTACAAGAGGAAAAAGCAGCAATATCAGCTATGAGATTTGCAA
>CAZRYA010000100.1:0-6805 GCA_964604235.1 uncultured Tissierellaceae bacterium
AATATGTAAGAGAGGGACTTTTGGGAGTTGACCTTAGTGGTTATAAAGATATTTCAATATTTGATTATATGGGGCTAGAGGAACTTAAAAAAATAGATAAGGAAACAAGTGACGACTTCATAGGAAAAATAAAAACTGCTAAAGAGTATAGGCCAACTGATGAGGAATATGAAAAAATTGGTGGCTACCAGAGTGATGGAAAATCTTTCAAATTAATATTTAATTTTGAGAATAAGTTAAATTTAGTGGCTTATATGGCTTACTACTTTAAACAAGACAAATTTAAATTTATGAAATTCTCATTGAAAAATATATATTTTATGGTATGATAAGTGTAAGAAAAGGTGATGGAGTTCACCAAAACTGCCCTAGGCTAATGACTCCTACAAAGATTATATCTTTGTAGGAGTTTTTTTATTTTTAAAAGGAGGAATAGAGATGAAAGAAAGTTTTGCAATAATTATTTTACTGGGAATTATAGCTTGGAAGTTATTTGAGAAATATAAATTACCAGGACTTTTAGGTATGCTACTAGTGGGAATCATTTTGGGACCCTATAGCCTTAATCTTTTAGATGAAAATATTCTGGCTATTTCAACAGATTTGAGATTAATGGCCTTAGTTGTAATTTTAATCAGGGCTGGTTTGGGAATAAGGAGGGAAACTTTAAGAGAAATTGGACCTGAAGCCATAAAATTATCATTTTTACCTGGACTTGTGGAAGGTCTGACAATTGGGTTTTTATCAACAAAATTATTAGATTTTACTTTTATTCAGGGGGGAATTTTAGGTTTTATTCTAGCAGCAGTTTCACCAGCAGTAGTGGTTCCATCTATGATTGAACTTATGGAAAAGGGTTTGGGATCTGAAAAGAATATTCCAACCTTAATACTTTCAGGAGCTAGTATGGATGATGTTTTTGCCATAACTATGTTTACAAGTTTTATGGGCCTATATGGAGATTCTAGTGCCAATATCTTTAAGGAGTTAATTAAAATTCCAACTTCAATTTTGCTGGGAATAGGCTTTGGCTTGATTTTAGGAATAGGCTTGTATAAATTATTTGAATTTATAAGTTTTAGCTTAAATGAAAAAATACTAATAATATTTGGAGTTTCAATCCTATTTACCTATTTGGAAAATTCATTTTCAATTGCAAGTTTAATAGGGGTTATGGTAATTGGAATTTATTTGGGTAATAAGGATGACGCTTTAAAAGATGGTTTGGAAAAGGGATTTTCTAATATTTGGGTATTGGGACAAATACTATTATTTGTCTTAATAGGAGCTTCAGTAGACCTAACTTCCCTAAGAGGAAATCTTTTAAGTGGAAGTATTATAATATTTTTAGGTCTACTAGCTAGAAGCTTAGGAGTTTATTTATCTTTAATTGGAAGCAATTTAAATAATAGGGAAAAATTATTTTGCTCCTTGGCCTATATACCAAAGGCAACAGTTCAAGCAGCCATGGGAGGATTGCCTTTAGCAGCAGGAGTTGCTGGTGGAGAAGTTATTTTGTCTATTTCTGTTTTATCCATAGTAATTACAGCTCCACTGGGAGCTATCTTGATTAAAAAAACTGCCAATAAACTTTTAACTTAATATGATAGAATGGTTTAAAAGAAAAGGAGATGAGTTACAGGTATGTGTACTGCTATTAAGCTGGATTATGAACTTGGATGTATTCTTTCTAGAACTATGGACTATGATATTCCCTTGAATTACAATGTGATTTACCTTCCCCAAGATTATAAATATGGACAGGACTTGTGGGGAAATGATTTGTATTCAAAATATAAGTTTATGGGAGTTTGCTTTGAAAATAAGAATCCCTTAAAAGATGGAATAAACCAATGGGGTTTGATGGGAGTTGCCAACACTTTTACAGCCTTTAATATTCATGGGAAAAGCTTGCAAGATGGAAAGGTAAATCTTTCAAGTTTAGATTATTTAAACTATGCTTTGGCCAATTACAGTTCAGTTGACCAACTTATAGAAGACTTACCTAACATTTATCTTTCAAAGAAAAATAGTCTTGGTGAAAGTATTTTATCCCCAGATTTTCATTTTATGTTTTCTGATGGAAGTAAGAGAGCAGTAGTTATAGAACCTAAAGAAGGCAGCCTTGTATATTATGATAATCCCTATGGGGTTATGACCAATTCTCCAGTCTTTCCTTCCCATGTAAAGAGATTGGAAAAATTTATGGATATAGGTGATTTAGAAGGCTTCAATGGAGCCAAGAATCTACCAGGATCCTATGATCCAGTTTCAAGATTTATTAAGGCATTTTACCTTTTAAATAAAAATGTTAAGTCACCTTCCTACGGAGAAGCTTTTGCACATTCCTATAATATTATGGCTGCAATGACAATGCCCAAAGGTTTTGTGAGAAATAATCAATATGATTATTTGACTTTTACAAGATATATTTCTTCATATGACTCTAATAGTAAAACTTTAAGCCTAAGGGGTCACATGAACCCAATGGTATATTCTCTAAATTTTGAAGATATTAAAAATGAAAATGAAAGATTAGAATTTTTTATTGAAGAAAAATTTGACACAAAAAAACTCACAACTTAAATTTGTGAGTTTTTTATGTTAAGATGTCTAGTAAAATTCCAGATATTTCATCTAATCTTTTTAAGATATCTATCCTATTTTCTTCCATATTTATAAAGTCCTTAGTCAATTGGTCAAGTTCCATATCAACCTGCTTAACTATTGAATAAATCCTATGTCTACCCCGTCTGTCCAAGGAGTTTTCCTTGAAGAAAACATGGGAATTATTAACAGACAAATTTAAGAATTCTTTTACTAATTTTTTATATTCAATTAAATCATCTATAAACAATGTATCTTGAAGTTTTATGGTCTTAGTTTCAATCTTATCATATAAACTTTTAAGCTCGGTTCTAATTTGCTCCTGTTCTAATCCATTTAGTTTGGTCTTAAAAGTATCTTTAATGGCTTTTTTATCAGCCACTCTAGAAATTTCAACAGATGACATATTGGTCATTCCAATTCGATTAATTGGGTTCATAGAAACACCTCCCTATCTATTATATAATATCGGCTAGAATAAGGGAATATTTAATAAGTCTTAAAGGAAAAGGAGATTTTGACGATAAACTATATAGGACTAAGAGAAAGGAGTAGTTATGAAAAATCTTTCTATAAATAATAAAAGTATAAGTGATAGTTACCAACCAAGCCCTAGTAAATATTACGATATCGAGGGTAAATTGACTGAGAAAAACGGTAAAGAAATTAAGATTGAGAAGGAAATAAACAATAAGATGGTAGAGTACTCCCTAAAATTAACTGAAGAAATAGATAGTAAAGTTGGGGAAGAAATAAGAATAGAAAAGGAAAAAATCCTATCTGCCAGTGTTGAAGACAAGACTAAAACGGAAGAAGATGAAGAAGTTTCTAGGTCGGCAGAAGCAATTCTTAGAGAACTGGGACTAGAATATACAGAAGAAAACCTAAGAATGGTAGAGGAAATGCTAAGAAGTGGGATTAGAATAAACAAAACCAGTGTAGAGTCCTACAAAAGGTCCAAAGAGTGTATAGATAATATAGTGAAGATAGATGAAAGACAAATAGGCAGATTATTAGATAGGGGCATAGATGTAGAGAATGAGTCCTTGGAAAACCTATCTAAGTTATTGGAAGAAGACCATAAGGAAGAAAAATTTTCCCTTAAGAGATTCTTAAAACTAGATGGAGATATGGACTATAAAGAAGCAGAGAAAATATCCAAAGAAATATATGGAACTAGGATGGGTAAGGATGTCTATGATGTAATAATATCTTTAGACAGGGAGGGAATCCCTATAAGTCGGGAAAACATAGAGTCTAGCTTAGAAGTCTTAAAAAAAGTCTATGACTTGAAAGATTTTAACTATATAGACCTAACTAGGATAATAGATGGGGATATGGATTTTAATATAGAGAACCTATATAGAATTAAAAATAATTACACTAGGGGAAGCCTAGTGGGAGGAAGTCAATCTAGTAGTTTTGAATCCTTTAATACAATAGGAAACGTTTCTATAGAAAATGTTAGACAGGTTCTAGTGGACCTAGACCTAGAGCCAAGTGACGATAATATTAAAGTCTTTAGGGACTTCTTAATGAAAGATATTAACATGTCTAAGGAAAATATTGAGACCTTTAAAGATATGAAAGCCAATCTAGTTAAACTTAAAGAAATTTTAGCGTCTGACCAGATTGTCAGCTTACAAGAGGCTAGTATAGATGTCTTAAAGGAAGACATTGGAAATTTAGTAAAGTATATTGAAAGGACTAAGCAGGGTGAAAAGGTCTTACTTGAAAATATAGAACTTATAGACAGTATTGGAGAAGAAGACCTCCTAAAACTTATAAAGCAAGGGAAGGACTTTAATTTAGAAAACATAAAAGAAATCCTAGACCAAGATATAAGTGAAGAAGTCACTTTAGAATATAAGGTTTTAGCTACTAGTAAGACTATAAAGGACCTAATTGGAAATATAGGGAGAGATTTATCCTCTGGCCTAATAGCTAGGGCGAAAGAATTAGGTGATATAAGCCTAGTTAACTTATCAAATGCAAGGGTAGAAAATATTGTGGATACTGTAATTCGAGATGAAGATTTATTTCTTCAAGAAGAGTATAACAAGTTTAAAAACAACATTACTACTAACATAATTAAGGAAAGTATACTTGAAGGTAAGCTTATCGAAACTATGGATCTAGCTAAATTAAATAAGTATATGGACAAGAAGATTGATAGGTATAGGGAAGTAAGTAGGTTAAGTCAAGACTTTAAATCAATAAGTTTGAATAAGGATGAAATTTTGCCCCTTATTTTGAGAAATGACCTAGAACTTACCATGGCTGAAATTGCCAATATAAATAGTTTTTTAAAGGGAAAGCAAGGAATTAGTAACCTGCTTAATAATTTAGATAGTTCCAGCCTGCCTAAGGCCAAGAAAGAGGATATAAAGAGGATTAAAAGTGAAATATCAGATGGCCTAAAGTCAGGGGAAGATATATCAGATATCTACACAGACCTAATGGCAAATTTATCTGACTTTAAGGATGGAGAAGCTAGTAGAGACCAGGAGAATCCATCTAAATATTTTGAGCTTAAGGAAAAACTCCTTAAGAAATCCAATGTCTTTCAGATTCCCATTGAGATGGGATCAAGTTTAGAAAGTTTAAATATAATCCTTGGCAATGGGAAGATAGATAAATACAATATGGATTTTCTTTTAAATATAAATAGCAAGCACTTAGGAAATGTAAATATGAATGTAAGGGTCCTATCAAGGGATATATTTATTGACCTAAAAGAAGAGCATGATATTTTAAAAGATGATATTGAAAACCTTAGTGGCAGGCTTTCTAGTATAGGCTATAATTTGATTTTAGGTGATAGGGATGAAAATTAGACTTATACCAAAGAAAACCATAGAGAAGGCCTATATAAAAGAAGATATAATTAATTTTACTAGGGAAGAAGAGACTAAGGATATAGATGATTTACCAGAAGAAGCTTTTAAAATAATAGGTGAAATACTGAGTTTTATGGAAGAAAAAAATAATTTACTGGAGGCAAAAAATGAGAATAAATAACAATATAGCAGCACTAAATACCCATAGGGCATTGGGAAAAAATGTAGGTGGATTGGAAAAATCTCTGGAGAGGTTATCATCAGGTAAAAGGATAAATAGAGCATCTGACGATGCAGCAGGACTGGCTATATCTCAAAAGATGGAGGCCCAAATAGTTGGACTTAGACAGGCTTCAAGAAACTCTTTAGATGGAGTATCTATGATCCAAACAGCTGAGGGGGCTTTAAATGAAGTCCACTCTATGCTTCAAAGGATGAGAGAGTTATCAGTTCAGGGGGCCAATGGAATCTACCAACAAAATGACCTAGATGCCATGGCCGATGAAATAGTACAGTTAGAAGCACAAATACAGAAGATATCAGAAGACACAGAATTTAACGGTATAAAGCTACTGAATGGTCCTGAAGGAAAAGAAATCAAACTTCAGGTTGGGGCCAACCAAGGGGAAAATATAATCTTAAAGATGGAAGAATTTCAAATAGGTGTGGTTAAATTAGAGATAAATGGAGCTATAAAGAGCGATTCTAAATCTGATGAACTCGACAAGGCTATTAAAACTTATAATAATGCTATAGAAAGGGTTTCAAAAGTAAGGTCTACTTTGGGAGCTATACAAAACAGGCTAGAGCATACTATATCCAATGTGGATAACTCAGCTGAGAACCTAACAGCTGCCAAGTCTAGAATTGAAGATTTAGATATGGCTCTTGAAATGAGTAACTTCACTAAATTATCAGTCCTACAACAGGCAAGTACTAGTATGCTATCTCATGCAAATAACTTACCACAATCAGTTTTACAATTATTACAGAGGTAGTAGGCCATGGAAAACTTAGAGAAGAAGATATTAACTACAAATGATTTTGGACTAGTAAAGCTACTCCATGAAGGTCTAATTGAAAGAATAAATGATGGGATTCTAGCAATAGAAAATGAGGATTATGAAGAGCTAAATAAATCTATTAACATATCAAGAGACATATTAACAGAACTTATCTTAGTTTTTAGTAAAGATGACGACTTATCCACAAACCTAAGGAGTATATATTTATTTATAAATAAATATATTACTGAGTCAGAGATAAAAAAGGACAAGGACCATCTAGAGGAAATAAAGAAGGTAATATTTCCACTCTTAGCTGCCTTTGGTGATTTGGAAAAGTCTGAAGAGGGAAGG
>CAZRYA010000101.1:0-1584 GCA_964604235.1 uncultured Tissierellaceae bacterium
CGTTGGGCCCTATTAATCCAAATATCTTTCCTTGAGTTAGAGACAAGTTAAAATTGTTAATTGCTTTTACTCCACCAAAATGTTTACTTAAATCAGTTATTTTAAGAATTTCATCCATTTATACCTGTCTCCTTTTTAGTTATTTTTCCAAAAATCCTTTTTATATAAGCTATTACTCTTGTAATAGAGAATTCTCTATATCCATACAAACCATTTGGCCTAGTCACAATTACCAGAACAACAGCTACTCCATAAATTAGCATCCTATATGAGGACAGACTACGGAATAATTCAGGTAATAAAGTAACTAATAAAGTCCCTAGTACAGAACCTGTTAAACTTCCTAAGCCTCCAATAACTGTTGTTATCGTCAACTCGGCAGATTTTGCAAGGTTAAACATTTCAGGTGAGATAAAAGTTAAGTTGTGGCTATAAAGTGCACCTGCCCAACCTGCATAAACAGCACTAATCACAAAGGATAATCTTTTAGTTTTAAAAGTATCTATTCCTACTGCTTCGGCAGCGATTTCTTGCTCTCTTATTGCTGTAAAATTACGACCATTTTTTGAATGTACCAATGTCCATGCGAAGATAAAAGCTATAGCTACACTTACTAAAGTAATAGTAAGGCTAGTATAACGTGGTATAGACATAAATCCTCTTGCTCCACCTGTTATAGGCTCTATATAAGCAAAAAGCACACGAACGCTTTCCCCAAAGCCTAAAGTAGCAATCAAGAAATAATCTCCCCTTAATTTTAGGGTCAATGAACTTAGTAAATAAGCTATAAAACCTGCAAAACTTGCACCTACAATTATTGCAGGAATAAAAGGAAGTCCTAATTTTGCAGTAAGTATTGCAGATGTATATGCACCAATAGACATAAATCCAGCATTTCCAAAGGAAAAGAGTCTAGTAAATCCTGTTAATATAGAAACTCCTAAAACTGCAATCAAATTTATTCCTAACATAATAATAATACCCTGTGTATAACTTGACATACCCTTGCCTCCTTCTATGCTTTGTCTTCTACTTCAATACCCATTAGCCCAGTGGGTTTTACAAGAAGAATAATAATTAGTAACATGAAGGTAAATAAGTCACGAAGACCAGAACTTATATAAGCAGTTACCATGGTTTCTAAAACACCTATAATAACAGCACCAATTATCGCTCCTCTTACACTTCCCAAACCACCTACTACTGAAGAAATAAACGCTTTTAGTGCAACATTACCCATAGTAGGATACACCGTATACTTCATACCTAATAATATACCAGCTCCACCTGCATAAACACCAGCAACTAAAAATACAATAGAGAAATATTTATCAATATTAATACCCATTAAACTAGCAGTATAGGAATTAGATGCAACTGAACGTATTCCTAGCCCGACCTTTGTATGGTTGATAGTATAATCTAAGATTACCAAAGAAATTAAAGCTGTTAATAAGGAAATTAAATCCCAATATGTATGTAAAAGTAATTGATGCTTGTCAAAGTGGGATAAGCTATATAAAAGACATTGGAAACGAAAATATTCAGAAAATAATGCAAGACTCACAAGCAAGTTTTAATAAA
>CAZRYA010000101.1:1594-6781 GCA_964604235.1 uncultured Tissierellaceae bacterium
AAATTAAATCCAACATACCTATTGAAATGTTCCCCACGTTAAAGGATACGGAAGCTATACCTTCAAATACTTTGAACTTAGTTCCAAATAGTATCATAGCTCCATTTTGATATGTAGTGGATAGGCCCATAGCAGCTATCATCAAAAACATAGTTGGAGAATTATTATCTCTTATTCTCTTATAAGTTAATTTTTCATTTAATACACTAAAAATACCAGCTATTATTACTCCAAGAATAATCGCTATTGGTAATGGAAGGTTTAAACTCATAGCACTTGTCAATGCAATGTAGGCACCAATCATTGCTACTTCACCGTGGGCCCAGTTTGAAAATCCAAGAAGGCTATAGATAAGAGCATAACCTGTTGCTATAAGGGCATAAACTCCACCAACAGAAATTCCATTTACTAATTGTTGTATAAACATTTATAGACCACCTTTACTTAATAAGTGTAATGCAATATTATTCGATTCTGTGCTGAATCCAAGATTCAACACAGAATCTAAATTATTGACAATGCTTAAGCTATATTAGTTTAATGATTTATTCTGCAGGAGAATAGGCTTCGATAAAGTTATTAGTTCCATTGGATATTTGGAAAATCGCAGCTTCTCTAACAGGATCATGGGTAGTAGGATCTACAGACATAGTTCCAAGTGTACCTTTGAAATTAGTCGTATTTTCTAAACCATCACGAATAGTTTGACTATCTGCTGTTCCACCTTCTTCTATAACTTGTTTTAACCACATCAATCCATCATAACCAAACAACCCCTCTGCTTCCGCTGTAATCTTATATTCTGCTTCATATCTTTCTTGGAATTCTTTTGCATCAGGAGTGTTAAAACCAATACGTGAACAGAAATAGCTGCCTTCGATTGCTTCACCAGCAAGTGTTGGAAGATCTTGTGAATCCCATCCATCTGCACCCATAAATACGGCTTCAATTCCTAAATCTCTAGCTTGTTTTACAATGAGTGACACATCTTTATATATCCAAGGAATAAAGATTACTTCAGCTTCTGAGTTTTTAATATTAGAAAGTTGTGCACGGAAATCATTGTCTCCAGAGGAAGCTTGCTCGTTAGCTACGATAGTACCTCCAAGTTTTGTATATTCATCAACTAAGTATTCTGTAATACCTGTAGAATATGAGTCTGCAATATTTGTTAAGATTGCAGCCTTAGTTAATTTTAATTCATTAATTGAATAAGCTGCCAGTACACGCCCTTGGAATGGATCAGTAAAACCAATTCTAAAAGAGTATGGATGTAAATTACCATTTTCATCAACAGTTACTTGTGGGCTTGATGCCGCAGTTGCAAGTACAGGTATCTCTTTCTCTCCAGCGATTGTAGCCATAGGAATATTGATACTAGAGAAGTTAGTTCCTACTACGGCAATTACCTTATCTTGGTCAACTAATTTGTTAAAAGCATTTATAGAGTCTAATGGTTCGCCTTTACCATCATATTCAACTACTTTTACAGTTCTTCCAAGAATTCCGCCAGCTTCATTAATTTCATTTTGGGCCATAATCATCCCATTTAGTCCAGCTTGACCCCATAATGCTGTTTCACCAGATAGTGCACCAATATATCCAATCTTAATTGGATCCTCAGAGCTATTCCCTGAACCAGTTTCTTTTGCACCACAGCCAACACTTACAACTACCAGGGTAACAATTAATAAAATACTTAACATTCTTTTTAACATCTTTTTTCCCCCTCAACATTATAATTTTTACTAACTTACTATATTTACATCAGATACTCATATTCTAAATTATTTTTAAAATATATTTATCTGTAAGTAACTCTTTAGTATAATTCTTAATAGTTAGAATTGATTTTCCATAATCTATGGTTGCTATTGACTATTTCAGTATAAAGATGATAGGTTTTATTATAGATTTCACTTATTGCTTTATTTGGAGAATATATCTTGTCCACATTAAAAGTATGGGCCAAAGCATCTTCTACATCACTATAAATCCCAGAGTGAACTCCTGCTAGTATCATCGCTCCCATACTAGTCAATTCATGGCTTGAGGGAACTAGTACCTGACGTTTTGTAATATCAGAAATAATCTGAGGCCAGATTTTACTTTGTGAACCGCCTCCAGTCAGAATTATCCTTCTATTCCCCTCCACTTCGTGTAAACAATGCCTTATGGAAAAAGCTACACCCTCATATACTGCTCTTAGTAAATATTCTCTACCAATATCTTGTGATAAACCAAAGAATTGAGCTCTTGCATTAGGATTGTTAAAAGGAGCCCTTTCGCCTCCACTACTTATGTAGGGATGATACACTACCCCTCGCTCCGCAGCACATATATTTTCTACATCTTGTTCTAGAAGGCTATAGATACTAATATTTCTCTCTTTAGCTATTTCCTTCTCATGGTTAAAAGCTATATCTATTATCCAATCTAAATTTGGAGTACCAGCCATAGAACCTATAACCTCTAAGTTTTTATTTGGAATAATATGTTTTTCATATCCTGCATATTTGTTGAACTTATCCTCACTACTTTTAACTACTTGTGAAAGATTAGAAGTCCCTAATATTATGGAAATATCTCCATTGACAATTGCTCCAGAGCCTAAAGCTGCTGATACTATATCTAACATACCAAGGGAAACTATTACATCCTTTCTCAAACCAAGATAGTTTGCAACATCTATGTCTATATAATCAAACTCAGTATAACTGTCCTGTATATTTGAAAATAGATAATAAGCATCTTCTATATCTAAAATTTCAAATAATTCATATGATATTTTATTAGTTCTTAGATCAAGTGGTGAAGTCGATAAATCAGTTAATTCTAAAGATAAATCTTTAGTAAGCTTATATTTAATCCAATCTTTACAATATAATGCATACTTAGCTTTCTTAAAGTTTTCAGGTTCTTCTTCCTTTAACCACCTCAATATAGCAGTAGTCGCCCCTGGAAAAAGGTAAGAACCCGTAATCTTCTTAATATTTTCATCGATTTTTTTATCCGATTTAATTCTATCTACAATTTCTCCTGCCCTACTATCATTCCATAGTATTGCATTCCTAACGGGTTTAAAGTTCTCATCAAGTAACCAACATCCCTCTCCTTGGGCAGTTAAGCCTATAGACTTTATTTCAAAGGCGTCTATATTTGATTTGATTATAGTCTCATTAATAGCTAGTAAAACCTTTTTCCATAGAGTATTCATATCCAACTCCATCCAACCTCTTCTTAAAGATAGGATTTCATTGGGAATCATAACTTTATATACCTCATTTCCAAAGGTATCATAAAGAATGGTCTTGATTTGAGAAGTACCGCAATCAACCGTTAAAATATATTGCAAATACATCAGCTCCTTATAAATCAATTGCTCCTTTAATTGAATCTATATAATTCCTTCCCTCTGTAAACTTCTCTCTATTTAAAATAAAATTCTTACCCAACTGGATTAAAATTCTCTCAGCTTTTATTCTTTCTTCTATTTTCTCTATACTAGTAATATCTACAACTTTAGAGTCACCTATTGTTCTCCTAATAATCTCAAGGCCTGCAACACCACATGTATCAGATAGAATATTGGATAAGTACCACTCCATATATCCTTCTTGTTTAGCCATTATATCTGTTACAATCTCTTTATATAAATCCTTGAATTTTGCCTTAAACAAGTCTACAATATCAATTATTGTCTTTTCAATATATAATAAGAATTCTTCCTTAGGTTTTCCCTCCTTCATAGCTATATAAGCATTCACCCAAGCAAAGAAAAGATTTCCCACTACATTTCCAATGTCATATCCCATAGGACCATAAAAAGCAAATTCAGGATCTAAAACCTTAGTTGAATTTTCATTAACAAATATTGAACCAGAATGTAGATCACC
Organism: uncultured Tissierellaceae bacterium; assembly: GCA_964604235.1. Classification (GTDB taxonomy): domain Bacteria; phylum Bacillota; class Clostridia; order Tissierellales; family Tissierellaceae; genus CAZRYA01. The sequence continues at coordinate 5,491 of CAZRYA010000101.1, forward strand.
ATGGATTAATGCCTGTGCATTATTCATAAAGTTATTCTTTAATTTTCCTGCTTCTAAAATAAGATTTTTGTCCTCATATATTGTCCTTTTCACAAAATCCTTATTTTCATCAAGGATGATATTTCTGCCTAAATAATCAGTATAGGGCTCAGAAAACACTAACTTTTCGGAGATATCACATAAGTCTATATTTATAAACTCCTTTACCTGATTTTTCTTTTTACCAGATTCCATCACTAGATCAGTTGTTGGTAATAGAGTATTTACCATATAAGTAGTAATATCATCAGCTAATTTTGGAAAAGTATTTCTTTTTAAAAGTTCATGTCGTAAATTTCCATGATCAGAAATATCCTCCATAGATAGGGCACACATTATTGGATCATATTTATATACTAATGGAGTTAAACCTGGGGATAATTTATTATGAAGCATTAAAACCTCTGCCTCTATCCTACTTCTATCTACATCAAGTAATCTTCCAGGTGTATTTCTAAGAGATTTGTCAGCATGTTTTATAATCACAGATTTTTTATTAGAGTCATCCCAAACCTTAAAGACATAATTTATATTTCCATCACCTATTTCCTCTGCCCTCAAATCGGCATCCTTATTAAAAATATTTAATTTTTCTTTGGCATAATTTATTGCGTCATTTTCATTCATTTTAAAATGATTACTAAAATCCTTCATTAATAACCTCCTTAACTCTAATATACTATTTACAATATTCTATCGTTACATTTGCTCAGTTAATGAGCCTTTGTTGTTTGTTTTCTTTATTATAGCACAGCAGAAAAACGTTTGCAATCATATTTCGATTATTAATTTTCCAAAAAGATAAATAATGATATATTAAAACAGATCATATCTAAAAATAATAGTTTGTTAAAAATATAATTCTTAAACAAAAGAAGAAGAGTTGAAAAATCCACTGATTTTTCAACTCTTCTTAAGGGTATTTTCTCCGTCATGTATCACATCTTAAAGTTTTGATTTAGCTAATAGTTTTGGTGTGGATGGCGAAGCTTTCATAGACAATTCAGAAAAGTAATATTTGGTCTCAGATAATACTACCCCTCTTAAAGCAAAAAGTGCTATTAAGTTTGGAATGGCCATCAATCCATTTACAATATCAGCCAATATCCAAATAGTATTTAATTTAAGTAAAGGACTTAGCCCAACTAAAGCTATGAAAATAATCCTATATGCTTTTATAGCTTTAACACCAAATAAATACTCAGTACATCTTTCTCCATAGTAATTCCATCCTAAAATTGTAGTAAAAGCA
>CAZRYA010000102.1:0-6646 GCA_964604235.1 uncultured Tissierellaceae bacterium
TAAGTCCATAGCTCCACCCATTCCTGCAAGCTTTCCACCTGGAACTATCCAGTTGGCTAAATTTCCCTCTTGGTCTACTTGTAAGGCTCCAAGAACTGTAAAGTCTAAGTGGCCACCTCTAGTTATACCAAATGACAAAGAACTATCAAAGGTACAACCGCCTGGTAGAATTGTACAAAAGTTTTTACTTGCATCTACAAAGAACTCATCTTCTTCTCCTTCTTTAGCAGGCTCTCCCCCACCTATAATTCCATTTTCTGCATGTAGCCAAACACTTACATCATCAGGTAGCTAGCCAGGTATTAAACCAGGTATTCCAACTCCTAAGTTTACTAGGTCATTGTCTTTAAATTCTTGAGCTATTCTCTTAGCAATTATTTCTCTTGGCTTTAACTTATTCATTTACTTTACCTCCCTTTGAACTAATACATCTACAAATGCTCCTGGAACCATTATTTCATCAGGATCTAATTCTCCCATTTCTACTATTGGTTCTACAACTGAAGCTATTACTATATCAGCCGCCGTACACATCATCTCATTAAAGTTTCTCTGAGTTCTCCTAAAAACTAGGTTTCCATTTTTATCAGCCTTATATGCTTCAACTATGGCTACATTTGCCTTTAATGGTTTATGGTACAACCAGTCTTCTCCACCTAGTGTTACCCTCTCTCCCAATCCATCAAATTCAACTGGAGTATTTAAACCCGTCTTAGTTCAAACTCCACCTAAACCATAGCCTGCTGAACGAATGGACTCTATTAAACTTCCTTTTTTTATTATTGTTATTATTCAATTTCTATATAAACTGCATCACCTTGAGCCATACCACTACAGATGGCACATATACCACTCTTTTTACCTCTTCTTTGAAGCTCATATATCATAGTCATCAAGATTCTAGCACCAGTTGCACCTATTGGGTGTCCAACAGCTACTGCTGAACCGTTCACATTAACCTTTCCATCTAGGGTTTTTTCATCCATACCTAGTATCTTAAGTCCACTTACCAGTGGAACTGCTGCAAAAGCTTCATTTATTTCTATTAAATCTATATCATCTAATGTAAGCTTATTCTTGTCCAAAATTTTCTTTATTGAAAGTCCTGGAACTTGTCCAGCTCCAGCTGGAACTACCATTCCCATTATTACTTCATCAACAGTGGCAGGATCTAATTCGATTCTTTCCATTGCCTCTTTTATTGCAAATCCTCCTAGTTCTACTGCCTTAATATCCTTTAAAGTTCCACCAAAGTTCCCAAATGGTGTTCTTGCAACACTTGCTATAACAACTTCCTCTTCTTTACTCCTCCTAATTAATATTTTCACTATATAATAATAGCAACTTCCGTGCCAAGATTGTTAACTTTTTATAAATCCCTATTTCATACCATTTGGAAGCTTTCTTCTCTTTTTAACACTTATCTTTCTATGCATATTTGCAATTTACTGACTATTCGACCTGTGCAAGTTTGCATATTTCACTTAATTTTCTAAAAATATATTTTTTCTGTGCTATAATTGATTAAAAGTTTCTTATTATTATAGGAGGTATTTCATGACGGAAGATATTTTTAATGATTTAAATTATATTGTTACCAATAAAAACCTAGATATAATTACAGTATCTGAAAACTTAGGTTCTGCTTTTGCTTTAGACTTAAAGCTTTACAACAACCTTAAGCAAATTAATCCTTCAATAAATATAGACAATTTAGAAAAAGAAATCTCAAAAATTTTTAACCTCGTCTTACCTAACAATCAAATTAACATTACAAGTTTAAAACTTAAGGGTAAAGAAGATTTATTTTTGATATTGTTCAAAGACATCAGTGTATATAATGTATTTTTAAATAAGTTAGATCTAGCCTATGAAGAAATCTACATCTATAAGCAGATGTTAAATGGCCTTAAAGATGGAGTCTTTCTGACAGATGAAAAAGAGCGAATGGAAAATTATGAGGCCTTTATCATCAAGGAGACTTTAGACCAAGCCAAGAGCCTCCAAGAGGCTGCTGATATATTAAATGTGAATGTATCTACCATAACTAGAAAAAAACAAAAATATGACATATAGTTAAACTATATGTCATATTTACTTTAAAAAACCCTTATCAAAAATTGTAGATAGAACTATTACTAGTTTAATTGATATCAAGCCTAAGACTACTGTCAAAAAAGATAAGTAGTCAGCCTTAGCACCTACTATTAGAACTACACCATAGATTATCATCCTAAGAAAATATTGACCCATAGCATACTTTTTTGCATTTTCTGGAGTCATCCAAACTGACCTTTCAACACTTTGTTTCATTAGAAAAAAACTGGCCACAGATATTAGACTTCCAAAAATATAACCCAAGATGTTTTCCTTCCTATTGTTAAAAAATAATAAGAAAAAGATAATGATACCACCTAAGATTATTACTCGCTTTACTATCTTTTGAATTACTTTATCTTCCATTATTCATCCTCTTTTTTCTTTCCCTTTGTTATAGCCAACTTGTATATGTTAAATACTGCTGTCATAGCCCCCAATACTAATAGGGATATTGTGAACAAATAGTTTTTACCTGTAAACTTATCTAATTTCATACCTAACCAAACTCCAAATAGCATGGGAATTATTGAATTAAGTCCTAGTTGAGTTATTAGACTTAAGTTTTTTACAATCTCCCTATTTTTATTATTCACCCTATCAGCCCCTATTTATTTAAATATCTTATTAAGATTATATTAGACCAAGATGTTTTTTGCAAGTAAGTAAAAAAGTGGCCCCAATTGGCCACTTTAATAGTCTTAAAATAAGAACAATACTACTGAAATCAAGATTCCTGAATAGATTAAATCCATTAGACAGAAGCCCATAATATCCCTTGCACCAAGTCCAGCTATACCTAAGGCTGGTAGTGCCCAGAAGGGTTGAATCATATTTGTCCAAGCATCTCCCCAAGCTATAGAAATAGCCGTTTTAGCTGCAGGTACTCCAAGTTCTACACCTGCTGGCATCATTATTGGAGCTTGAACTGCCCATTGTCCTCCACCTGATGGTACGAAGAAGTTTACAATTCCAGCTGCCCAGAAAGTAAATAATGGGAATGTCCTTTCATTTGAAACAGAAACAAACCAATTTGAAATTGATGCTGCTAGGTTTAATCCCTCTGCATTGTTTCCTGTCATCATACCCATAATTCCTGCATAGAAAGGGAACTGTAGTATAATTCCTGATGCACCCTTTGTAGCTTCACCAAAAGCATGTATAAATCTTCTTGGTGTTTGGTGAAATAATAAACCTAAGCTTAAGAAAATCAAGTTTACTATATTTAAGTTTAAATCAAATCCATTTTTTGTGAAGTGCATTACTAAATAGGCTGCCCCTATGGCAAACACAATATAGTTTATAATCTTACTATTTTCTATTTTATCTGCTGGTGTTTCATTTCTTTCAAAGTCTGCATCTTCAACTGGATCTACTAATAAGGCTTGGTCTACTTTTACTGTAGAAGCTGCATCTGGATGCATAGCCCTATTAATAAGTGGTAGGGTTAAAATAAGTCCAAAAGAAATTATTAGGTTTGTCTTTGAAAATATTGTCATAGCTACTGGAATAGCTTCAGTTACTGCCCCTGCAGTTGCTACTGATAAAGCTTCTCCACCACTTGCTACTGTTAGTGGAATTGATGCTGAAATTCCTCCATGCCATACTAAGAATCCTGAATAAGCTGATGCTATTAGTAACCTATAATCTACATCTGGAACTTTTTTAGCAAGTTCTCTTGCATAAAGTGCTCCTATAACTAATCCAAATCCCCAGTTAATCCAACAAGCAACTGCTGATACAAATGAAACAGCTAAGATTGCTTGAGTTGGTGTTTTGGCAAAACTGGCCATTTTCACCAGTAGTTTCTTCACTGGTTTAGAACTTGCCAAAGTGTGGCCTGTTATTAAAACAAGAGCCATCTGCATTGAAAATCCTAGCAAAGCCCACATTCCATTTCCCCAATGACCTATCATATCCATTAAACTTTGGCTTGTAAACTTCATACCTAGACCTAGTGTTATGATAGTTAAAAATATTGCGAATATAAATGCGTCTGGTAAATACTTTTGAACCAAAGCTACGAAAAAATTGGTAACTTTTTTAAACATAAATTCTCTCCTCCTTTATTTTTTTTATGCTCGCCGAATTGGTAGCACTTTTATTCTACTATATAATTATAGTAATAATCAATATTAATTTATCTTAGATGTTTTTTTAACTTACTTATAGTAAAAAAGACCTGCCACTATGACAGGTCTTAAAAAAAACTAGATTTCCATGTTTTTCAGATCGTCTGAAACTATTAGTGTTGCTTCTGTAGCTTCTTTAACTTGATCTACTGTATATTCAGGGTTAATTTCAACTAAAACCAATCCTTCTGGTCTAACTTCCATAACTCCCATTTCTGTAATTATTAAGTTAACTTGTCCAGCTGCTGTTAGTGGTAAGTTACACTCTTTAAATATTTTAGGATTTCCTTTAACTGTATGCTCCATAGCTACAATTACTTTTTTAGCTCCTACTACAAGGTCCATAGCTCCACCCATTCCTGGAACCATCTTTCCTGGTATCATCCAGTTAGCTAAGTTTCCTTTTTCATCTACTTGAAGTGCTCCAAGTACAGTCATATCTACGTGTCCTCCACGAATAATCATGAAAGAAGTCGCTGAATCAAAGAATACTCCTCCTGGAAGGATTGTTACTGGTTGTCCACCAGCATTTACTATATCCATATCTTCTTGTCCTTCAGCTGGTGCTGGTCCAAGACCTATGAATCCATTTTCTGATTGTAAGAAAACTTGCTTGTCATCTCCAATATAGTTAGCAACCATAGTTGGTAGACCTATACCTAAGTTAACTACGTCTCCATTGTTTATTTCTTTTGCTACTCTTCTAGCAATTAGTTCTTTCTTATCCATTATATTGCACCTCCATCAACTATGTTAGTTACAAATATTCCTGGAGTAACAACTGAATTTTGATCGATTTCTCCAACTTCTACCACTTTATTTGCTTCCACTATAACAACATCTGCGGCTGCGGCCATTAGTTGATTGAAGTTTCTTGTAGCTCCATGATAAACTATGTTTCCGAACTTGTCCACTGTGTCTCCTGCTATTAGGGCAACATCTGCTCTTAATGGTAATTCTAATAGATAAGTTTGTCCATCTATTTCAATTTTTTGTTTTCCTTCTTCTACTACAGTTCCTACTCCTGTTGGTGTTAAGAAACCACCTAGTCCTGCTCCACCAGATCTAACTCTTTCAGCTAGTGTTCCTTGAGGTACTAAGATTACTTCCATTTCACCAGAGTTCATTTGGTTACCTGTTTCTTTATTAGTTCCTATATGACTTGCTATTAACTTTTTGATTTGGTGGTTAACTACTAGTTTACCAACTCCTGAATCAACAAAGCCTGAGTCATTAGAAATTAATGTTAAATCTTTAACGTTTTTCTCTACTAATTTGTCTACTAATTTATGAGGTGTACCACCATTTAGGAATCCACCAATCATAATAGTCATTCCATCTTTGATTTGGTCAATTGCTTGATCAATATCTATGATTTTATTCATTTGACTGCCTCCCTTTTTCTAATATATAGAATATTAAGTTTCTAGGAAGTTAAACTTCCTAGAAACTATTATTTTAAATTATCTACCAACAACTAATGCTATACCTTGTCCTCCACCGATACAAAGAGTTGCAAGACCATTTTTAGCATCTGTTCTCTTCATCTCATGTAATAGAGTAACTAGGATTCTAGCTCCTGAAGCTCCTATAGGGTGTCCTATAGCTATTGCTCCACCGTTTACGTTTACTTTGTTCATATCTAATTCTAATTCTTTAGCTACTGATAAAGCTTGTGCAGCAAAAGCTTCGTTAGCTTCTACTAAGTCTAAATCTTTAACTTCTAATCCTGCTTTAGCTAAAGCTTTTCTTGATGATGGTATAGGACCAGTTCCCATTATTGATGGGTCTACTCCTGCTGAAGCATAAGATTTAATTGTAGCCAATGGCTCAATTCCTAATTCTTCAGCTTTTTCTTTAGTCATAACAACAAAAGCTGCAGCTCCATCATTAATTCCTGAAGCATTACCTGCTGTTACAGTACCGTCTTTTTTGAAAGCTGGTCTTAATTTTCCTAAAGATTCTACACTTGTACCAAATTTAGGGTACTCATCAGTATCAAATATTACTGGGTCACCTTTTCTTTGTGGTATTTCAACTGGAACTATTTCCTCTTTGAATTTTCCACCTGTAATAGCTGCTTCAGCTCTATTTTGGCTTGTAGCTGCTAATTGGTCTTGGTCTTCACGAGTAAAGCCATATTTTTCAGCAATGTTTTCTGCTGTAATTCCCATGTGGTAGTTGTTAAATGCGTCCCAAAGACCATCTTTGATCATTGCGTCAACCATTTTTCCGTCTCCCATTCTTTGTCCCCATCTAGCTGAGTCTAATACATAAGGAGCTCTACTCATGTTTTCAGTACCACCTGCTACAACAATTTCAGCATCTCCTGCTAAAATAGCTTGAGCTGCTAAAGCAACAGTCTTAAGTCCTGAACCACAAACTTTGTTGATTGTGTATGAAGGAACTTCTATAGG
>CAZRYA010000103.1:0-390 GCA_964604235.1 uncultured Tissierellaceae bacterium
TAGACTATCCACCAAAGTCGTTTTACCATGGTCAACATGGGCTATTATTGCAATATTTCTTATATCTTCTCTTTTTGTATTCATAATTTTACTTTTACCTTCTCTCATTTATTTTTTATTTAATCATGAGAATAAAAAAGATTAGAAAAATGTCTTTCTAATCTTTTTACAATCTACCTAAACAAATAATTATATATTATACTTGCCCCATCTTCTCTACTTAAAACTTTTTTAGGGCTTATTCTACCATCTTTTTCTGATATAATATTAAACCCTCTTGCTATATTTAAGTAGCCTAAATACGAAGCTTCAATTTCCTTTGCATCTTTATATTCATTTGAAAATATATTGTTTAAAAATATGATAGAACAGGGTAGTTTTGTTAAGTGT
>CAZRYA010000103.1:400-6623 GCA_964604235.1 uncultured Tissierellaceae bacterium
TTCTTTATATCCCATAGCTATCACCACATACTTAGCAGCCTTTTCTTTGCTTATATTATTAGATATATTATCTCCTTTAGCTATATAATCATTTATTATAAAATAATCAATTACATCACTTTCTTTTATTTGCCCCTCCTTGTAAGGGTTTTTTGACTGATAAAGCATATATAAGAAATCTATTTCCTTCATTTTTTCCTTTGGCCTAAATTCTCTTTCATAAAATCCTATACCATTTTCGCCTAATATTTCTATTTTTGTCTTGGCGTAAGACTTACCTATATCTTCATAGGCTATGGTCTTCTCTTCATAGTACTCCTGACCACTATGGTTAATAATGACCCCATCTTCAGCCCTAATATAGTTAGGCTTGCTACTATTTATATTATATACTAATTTTATCTCTTTTGGTTTATTTTTTTCATCATATAACTTTATATACTCTAAATTATAACCAATATCTTTAAATAATATCTTATAAGCATCATCTAAAGAAATAATCTTATCAACTTCCTTAATTTTACCCTTATACCAAGTAGAATTATAATAGATTAACTTCTGGTTTCTTTGGTCTAATTTAATATCTACATAATTATCCTCTACTACAATTCCATTTGTCTTCCTTTGAAAATAATAGTTACTCCCATTAGTATCTTTTAAATATTCCAGCTCCAGTAATTTATCTTGGCTTATTTTTCCTACTAGCCCTATTGCATCTTTTTCATTTGTCTTTACTATATTTTCTTTTTCTACATACTCTGGATCATAGTTATAGTAGTATAAAATTTCCTTGGTAACACTATCTATTTTTACAGTGATACTCTTATCATCTGAATATTCGTAAATAACAGTCCAAATATAGGTGTCCTTATTATAATAGTCTAAATCCAAACTATATTTAATAGACCTATGATTATTAGGAATATCAAATAAGCTTATTATATATTGGTTAATCTCTTCTTTAGATAAAACTTTTTCTAACTTTAAAACTTCATTTACTTCATCTTCTGTTAATGCCTCTGATTGAATTTTTTTATTTGATTCATCTTGCCTATATAATATGGGTTCATTTAATTCAATTATTGAACCAGTCTTGGCATCAACTAGCTTTTTATCATATCTAGGCTTATAAACTACATAGTATTCATTACTATTTTCCATATTTATGTTATAATTCCTCTTATACATAGGAACCAGCCCTAAGTCCTCTATAAAAATCTCTTTTGCTTTTTGCTTTCCAATTATATTAGAATTTGACTGAGTAGCTATATTTTTATCCCACTTAGAAAAATAATTTGAAACTTCCCTATTATACTTATTTACTGAAATAGTAACTTGATTTTCCTTATAGGGTATGGCTTTTATATGTCTAGTATAATTAAAAGTAAACTCCTGACTTAAGGGATCTAAATTTTTGCTTTTTTCTAATTTAATTTCATCCAGCATACTTCCGTCTGTCTTACTTATAAATTCCTCTGCTATTTCCTTTGCTTCTTCTATCCTCAAACCAGGAACAACTTTTTCATTTTCAAAATATTTATAGTAGGAAATTATATTCCCATCTTTATCTGTAGTTATATCTAAGACAATATTCTTGTCTTTAGAACTAGACCAATTCAAACTAAAAGTTACTTGATCATCAAAAGAATTTACAGATGACTTGAATTTATCATAGGTTTGCCCTATATCATATTTTTCCTTAACTACTAATATGACCTTTTCTAACTCTTTACTATAAGTAGTGTTATCTGCATAGGTTGATACTAAGCTCAAACCCAAAACCAATATTGTAAGCAACAATACTAGCGCAATATATTTCTTCATAGCGTCACTCCTTAGTTCAAATGTTTAATTGCAGTAACCTTGTTCTTTTCTATATACAATTCATCAGATAAGCCACTTACTAGGACTAAACCTCTCCCACAACAGCTTAATTTATCTGGATTGTATTTTTCCCTGTTTAAATCTACTCCCTTACCCTCATCTTCAACCTGAACCTTAAATTGGTCATCTTTTATTTCTAAAAATAATTTTATCCCCTTAGAGCTTATACACTTATTTCCATGTAATGCTCCATTTATAATTAATTCATTTAAGATTAATCTTATATCGAACATAGTATCTTTATTGCTTATAAATCCAGTTACGTCTACTAATATGCCCTCTATAAAACTTTTAATCAAACCTAGGTCGCTATTTACAGTACCTGAATATTGAAAATACACTTTTATCACTTCCATTTTATTTTATCATTATTGTCTATTTTACTTCCAATATTATGTCCAATAAATTTTTACCCATTGACTTAATATATTAAACTTACTTGCTTAAAAAAGAATTTAAATATATAATACTAAGCGTAGTTTATTTTCTTCTTTTTTAGGGTATAAACTATTTGATTATAATTTGAAAGGAGAATGTATAATGGATAGATATGTATGTGAACCGTGTGGTTGGGTATATGATCCTGCTGAAGGGGATCCAGATGCGGGTATAGCACCAGGAACACCTTTTGCTGAGCTACCAGAAGACTGGGTTTGTCCAGTTTGTGGAGCTACAAAAGACCAATTCTCTAAAGAATAAGGTACATTAGACCAGTTAAAATAACTGGTCTTTTTTCAACCCTAAATTATAACTTTTTCGAATAATTCCCAAACACTTTCCTTATTGTACTTAGTATCTGATGAATAAGGTAATACTACATCTTCCTTGTCTACACCTAACTCATTTTTAATCATTTTAATGTGAGTTGGTATCTTAGTCTTTCCTATTTTATCTGCTTTTGTACCAATTATTACGGCCTTGTATCCAAAAGATTTAATCCAATCATACATAATTTTATCGTCCTTAGATGGACTATGGCGAATATCTACAACTAAAACTATTTGTTTTAAGTTAGGTCTACTAGTTAAGTACTCCTCTATTATTACTCCCCACTTCTTTTTTTCATCTTTTGAAACTTGTGCATAACCATAACCTGGTAAATCTACCAATCTAAACTCATCATTGATTATATAGAAATTTATAGTTCTTGTTTTTCCAGGCTTACTAGAAGTCCTAGCCAAACTCTTCCTATTTATCAATGAATTTATCAATGAAGATTTTCCTACATTTGACCTGCCTGCAAAAGCTATCTCAACCAGATCATCTTGAGGATACTGGTCTTTATTAACAGCTATTGCTGCAAGGTCAGATTTTACTATTTTCATATTATCATCCCTTTTTTACTAAGGCTTCTTCTAAAACATCATCTATAGTCTTTGCCAAGACAAACTTCATAGTTTTCTTTATATTATCTGGTAATTCGTCCATATCTCTTTTGTTATCAATTGGCAGTATTACTTTTTTTATACCCATCCTATTGGCTGCCAGTACTTTTTCCTTAATTCCTCCAACTGGAAGAACCCTACCTCTTAAAGTAATCTCCCCAGTCATGGCCACTTCTCTATCAATGGGTCTTTCACTTAAGACAGAAATAATTGCAGTTGCTATAGTAACCCCTGCCGACGGCCCATCTTTTGGAATAGCTCCCTCAGGAACATGAATATGAATATCTTTTTTCTCATAAAAATCATCTTCTATTCCCCACTTTTTAGAATTAGCCCTTATATAGGAAATACCAGCCATTGCTGATTCTTTCATCACATCTCCTAGCTTACCAGTTAATTGAATTTTTCCCTTGCCCTCCATTACTGTAACCTCAATAGACAAGGTTTCTCCACCTACTGCTGTCCAAGCTAAACCATTGGCAACTCCAATCTGATCTTCTTGATTTACTGAATCAAACCTATATATTTCACTACCTAAAAACTTATAAATATTAGCTACATTTATTCTCATAGTTTCTTTTTCTTCTTCAACTATTTTCTTGGCAGATTTTCTGCAAACAGTAGCTATATTCCTCTCCAAGTTTCTTACTCCTGCCTCCCTAGTATAATTATTTATCATAGTCCTTATAGCTTCATCTGAAATTTTAACTTGTTCTTGATTTAAACCATGTTCTTCTACCTGTTTAGGTAACAAATACCTCTTTGTTATCTGAAGTTTTTCTTCCTCTGTATAACCGCCAATCCTTATTACTTCCATCCTATCTAAAAGTGGCCTTGGGATGGTTGCCGTAGTATTTGCTGTTGTTATAAATAAAACTTTAGATAAATCAAAAGGTGTATCTATAAAATGATCTATAAAATTTGTATTTTGTTCTGGATCTAAAACTTCTAATAGACCACTGGCTGGATCTCCCCTATAATCATTTCCCAGTTTATCTATTTCATCTAATAGAAATACTGGATTTTTGCTTCCTGCCCTTCTTAAAGAAGATACAATCCTACCTGGCATTGCACCTACATAGGTTCTCCTGTGGCCTCTTATTTCTGCTTCATCCCTAACTCCACCCAGTGACATCCTTACAAAGTCTCTATTTAAAGATTCCGCTATGGACTTGGCTATGGAAGTTTTTCCCACTCCTGGAGGCCCAACTAAACATATTATAGGCCCCTTTATACTCTTAGATAATTTCCTTATGGCTATAAATTCCAGGATTCTTTCCTTTACATCTTCTAAGCCATAATGGTCCTTATTTAATACTTCCTTAGCCTTTTTCAAGTCTGGTTTTTCTCTCTTTTCCTTATTCCAAGGAAGGCTTATCATCCACTCCAAATAATTTCTGATGACACCCGTTTCAGCTGAATAAGGAGACATCTTCATAAGTCTATCTAATTCCTTGTCTACCTTTTCTCCTGCATCTTTTGGAAGTTTTAAGGCCTTGAATTTCTCCCTATATTCTTCTACTTCTGATGCTATATCTTCATCTTCACCTAGTTCTGTTTGAATGGCCTTGATTTGCTCTTTCAAATAATGTTCTTTCTGAAGCTTATTTATTTGTTTTTTTACTCTCTCATTTATCTTGTCTTCTATTTCTAAAACTTCTATTTCTTGCTGTAATATTCCATGAAGAACTTCAAGTCTTTCTAGAAAGTCAAAAGTCTCTAGTATTTTTTGATTATCCTCTATATTTAAATAAATATAGGAAGCGATTATATCTACTAGCCTACCTGGATCTTTTATATCTTCTATGACTAAAAGAGAATCCTTAGAAACCCTTTCGTTTAAAGCCCCATACTCTCTAAAATCGCTAATTACAAGTCTTCTAGCAGCTTCTAAATTTAAATCCAAGTCTATAGCTTCTTCCTCATAATCATAGCTTTCTATACTTCCTATCAAATACGGTTCTTCTTGAATTACTTCACTAATTTTACCTCTATTTATTCCTTCTGCTAAAACCCTAACGCTTCCTCCTGGAATCTTTATCATTTGCTTAACCTTAGCTATAGATCCTATATGATAAAAATCATCTATTTTAGGGTCATTTATTTTAGGGTCTTTTTGTGTTGAAAGGAATAAAATAGAATCCTCTTCCATGGCCTTTTCCAGAGCCTTAATGGATTTATCTCTACCTACGTCAAAATGTATTACCATATGTGGAAAAACAGTCATTCCCCTTAGAGGAATTATAGGCAGATCTATTTTTTCTATTTTAAATTGCTCTTTCAAACTTATCCTCTCCATCTATAATTTTATATTATGACATAAGGAAAAAGCTCACTTTTGTGAGCCTTTAAGATACTGATTCACTATCATCAGCTTTTAATTCTTTTTCCTTTTCTATAATCTTAGGTTCCCTTTTACTTAATATAGTATCTCTAGTAATTATACACTTAGCTATATCATCCCTTGAAGGAATCTCATACATTATATCTATCATACTTTCTTCTATAATGCTCCTAAGTCCTCTAGCTCCAGTCTTTCTCTCAACAGCTTTTTCTGCTATTGCCTCTAAAGCATCTTCTTCAAATTCTAATTCAACCCCATCTATAGCAAATAGTTCAACATATTGTTTTACTAATGCATTTTTAGGTTTAGTTAAGATTTCTACTAGTGAGTCCTTATCTAGTTCTTCTAAAGTCACTGTAACTGGAAGTCTACCTACAAATTCTGGAATTAAGCCAAATTTTAATAGGTCCTCAGGTTGTAGTTCCTTTAATAAGTCATCTTTTTTCATTTCTTCTTCTGTTGGTTTATCATCGGTTTTAAATCCAATAGATTTTTTACCTATCCTATTCTTTATAACCTTATCAATACCGTCAAAAGCTCCGCCAACTATGAATAATATATTAGTTGTGTCAACTTGGACGAATTCTTGATGGGGATGTTTTCTACCACC
>CAZRYA010000104.1:0-5251 GCA_964604235.1 uncultured Tissierellaceae bacterium
ATTTCTTCCTAGTAACTGGTCAGATTTTACTATCACAATTTATTATAGTAAGCCTGATAGGTGTTTCACTTTATAAGTTAGTAGAAAAAAATTCCTACTTAGTTGAACTAATAAAAGATATACCTAAAAAATAAAAAAGATGTGTACTTCTTATTTTAAGAAGTACACATCTTTAATTTTAAGTAATCCTAGGCTCTAGGTCGAGGGTTTTTTATTAACCATCCTATAGAAATAAACTCCCATAAAATCTGCCAGAGCCCATCCTATTGGGATTGCAATCCAAACCCCTAGTCTACCCCATAACTTAGACAATAAGTAGGCTATGAGGACCCTAGTGCCCAGAGATCCTATTGTTAGTATTAGGGATATATGTAACTCTCCCATTCCTCTAAAGTAACCGTAAAACATAAATAAAAAACCTATTAGCAAATAGAAGGGAGCTACTACTTTTAAATATTCCATCCCTATATTTATTACTTCTACTTCTGCTGGATCTATGAATACTGTCATTAGCCTAAAAGAGTTAGTGTATACAAGTAAGGACATTACAAGACAAAAGGCTGCTATACACTTTACTACTGATTTTACTCCCTGCCTTATCCTTTCATCTTTCTTAGCCCCCTTATTTTGAGCCACATAAGTTGCAAATCCATTTCCAAAGTCTTGGGCTGGCAAATAGGCTATTGAATCTATTTTCCCCCCTGAAGAAAATGCTGCAATGGTATCTGGCCCAAAAGTATTCACTATACCTTGAACACATAACATACCAAAAGTCATTATTGACTGCTGAAGTGAAGTCATTATACTATAAGCTGCTATCTTATTTAAAATTTTTCTTTCAAAAACCATATCATCTTTGGTCATCCTAATAATTGGAACCTTTAATAGGGCATACATAATACATAGGACAGATGACACTCCTTGAGCTATTACTGTAGCATAAGCCACCCCTTCTACATTCATATTAAACTTAATAACAAATACTAGGTCTAGTACTATATTTATAATTGCAGATAAAACCAAAAATACAAGTGGAGTCCTGCTATTTCCTATAGACCTTAGTATACCTGAACCTATATTAAAGAAGAATACAAAGACCAAACCTCCGAATATTATGGATAAGTAGTCCTTAGAATAGGCTAAAATTTCACTTGGTGTGTTAATCATAAGAAGTAGCCTCTCTGTATTAAAATAAAGCACTATAGATATTAC
Organism: uncultured Tissierellaceae bacterium; assembly: GCA_964604235.1. Taxonomy (GTDB): domain Bacteria; phylum Bacillota; class Clostridia; order Tissierellales; family Tissierellaceae; genus CAZRYA01. The sequence goes on from CAZRYA010000104.1 coordinate 1,213, forward strand.
TAGCGAAAATATTCCAATTGATACAAAGGACATATATATGGATTTTTTTAAATCTCCATAGTTTTTTTCACCAAAGTAATAAGAATAAACTATAGAAGCTCCCATACACAAACCTATAATTATAAAAGAAAAAAAGTTCATCAACATAAAGGAAGACCCTACTGCTGCTAAAGGATTTTTCCCTAAATACCTTCCTACTACTATTGTATCTACTACATTATAAAGCTGTTGAAATAAGTTTCCTATCATAAGTGGTAGGGTAAACTTAATCATAACAGAAGTAGGGTTATCCTTTGTCATATCTAAAATCATTTCCATTCTCCATTTCCAATAAAATATTTCTTAATTTCCTATCTCATAATCAAATTCTAATTATTTAATAACTCATCCCATTCTGCCTCTTTAAAACCTACCACTAGCTTGTCTCCATATTGAAAAATAGGTCGTTTTACCAGCATACCATCACTTGCTAGAATTTCTAATTTTTCCTCCAATGTCATATCCTCTAGCTTATCCTTAAGGCCCAAGGCTCTGTAAACTCCACCGCTTGTATTAAAAAACCTCTTTATATCCAAACCTGATTTATTATAAAAATCTTTTAATTCAGCTAAACTAGGCCTATCTTCCTTAATATCTCTTTCATTAAAACTTACTCCCTTTTCTTCCAGGTACTTTTTAGCCCTATTACAAGTACTACATTTTGAATAACATATAAATAAATTTCCCATCTAATCCCTCCTAGTCTAAATTATACTAGAAAACCCCTTCTTTTAGTAGTCTATTTAGGCTTATCTTTATTTATATATTAAATCGGGTATATATACTTAAGTAGTTTATAATACTTACTTTCTTATCATGTGAAGCTACTATATTTATTGACCTGCCAATTAGCTTATGTTATTCTATTGATAACTTTTTTCATTCAATATGAATTTAGTTATAGGATAATTTACTTTACTAGTGAGAGGTGTTTACTATGAATAAAATTCACATTTCAAATGTCATGAAAAAATTTAATTTGCTTACTAATCTAGCAATTGTTGCCTATAATCTGGATGGGATTCCCCTTGGTGCCTCAGGCTATGGCCAGTCTCTCTACGATTTTTTTGATAGGCACAAGATTTATAAGACCATTACTGACCAATACTTCTCTACAGGGAAAAATGTAATAAGTCCTCCTTCTTGTAATAGTATTGACTACCTTATTGCCCCTGTCTGTCCTAGAAATATCCATAGGGGGGTCTTTATCATTGGCCCTATTGCAAGTAATTCTAATGCCTGTATAGATGCTCCCTATAAGCCTAAAGACATCTATTCCTATATATTAAAATCACTTAGGCTTATTTGTAAGGACTTTCCCAATAAGTACACTGATTTTGATAAGGGGCAGGACTACAGCATCCATGTAAAAAAAGCAATTGATTATATGGATACTAAATACATGGATGATTTAAGACTAGAGGATGTATCTAATTACTTGAAAATAAATAAATCATATTTTTCAACTATGTTTAAAAAAGAGACTAATATGGGATTCTCCAACTTTTTAAGTGAAATCAGGGTTGAAAAAAGCAAAGACCTACTAAGGTCTACTGACTATAATATGTTAGATATTTCTATTATGGTAGGCTTTAACAATCAAAATTACTATAATATTATCTTTAAAAAAATAACTGGCCTTACCCCTTTGGAATACCGAAAAAAGTATAGTTTTACCGATTGATATTAGCTCTTATATTTTAAAAGGAAGTGATATTTTGAATAAAGATTTAGTAATCGATAATATGGATGAAATAAAATCTATTGCCCTAATAGCCCATGATAATAGGAAATCAGACCTAATAAATTGGGTTTATGAAAATAAAAATATCTTAAGTAAACATAAATTGTGTGGAACAGGAACTACAGCTAGATTGATTAGTGAAAAAACAGGGCTTGAAGTTAAAGCTTTTAAATCAGGCCCCCTAGGAGGAGACCAGCAAATAGGTGGTCAAATTGCTGAAGGTAGTATTGATATTATGATATTCTTTTGGGACCCATTGGAGGCTCAGCCTCATGACCCTGATGTTAAGGCACTTTTACGAATAGGTGTCCTATATGATATTCCCGTTGCCAATAGTAGGTCTACGGCTGATTTTATTATTAGTTCACCACTTTTCAATATGGCCTATGACAGAAAAATAATAGATTACTCTAAAAGGCTCAGTCACATTTAAGTATAAAATTGAAGATGAAATTTAAAAAAGAGTATTTATTTCTTATAATTTTTATTAATTTTCAGTAAAGCTTGTATTTAGTCCTTAATTTCGTTAAAATTATATTAATGATATTAAATATGGAAGGTCGTATATTATGTTTAAACCTATAAAAAATACTAGTATATCTAAAAAAGTTATTGAGCAAATTCAGGATATGATTTCTAAGGGCACCCTACAAAAGGGAGATAGGCTACCATCTGAAAGACAGATGTCTGAGACTTTGGAAATAAGCCGTTCTTCTGTTAGAGAAGCCATTAAAGAGCTGGAAATTATGGGACTTATAGAGTCAAGGCCTGGTGATGGAAACTTTGTCAAAGATAATTTTGAAGATATTTTATATGAACCATTTTCAACTATGTTCCTAATTAAAGAAAGTAGCCCTAAGGAAATTTTGGAATTGAGAGAAATAATAGAAAAGGGAAATGTTGCCCTTGCAGCAAGTAGAATTACTGATGAGGAGCTTTCTGACTTAAATGAAATTCTAACAATTGCTGAATTATCTACAGATGAAAACCAGTTAGTTGACTTAGATGTAAAGTTTCATTATAAGATTGCCCAATGTAGCCAAAATTTTTTGCTACAGAGCATTTTAAATGCAATCTCCAGCCTAATAGAATCTTCTATACAGGACACTCGAAAAAATATTTTAATTGAAGAAGTTCATAAGAAAAATATTACCCTACAACATAGGGAAATCTTTAAGGCCCTAGAAAACAGAAATTCAAATGAAGCAGAAGCAGCTATGAAAACCCATCTAGAATATGTTAACTGCCAAATGGAAAAATCCATCAAGTAATTACTTGATGGATTCTTTCATAATATTCTTTAGTGTTTCTCCTGAATGTTTAAAGTTAAATTCTTCATCTGTGGATAATGCTAATTTTAATGGACTAACTACCCCTTCTCTACCAACAACTGTTGGTACGCCCATGTATACTTCATCCATTCCATAATAACCTTCTAACAAAGTGGATACTGGTAATACTGAGTTTTCATTACCTAAAATCGCTTCTACTATTCTCTTTACTGATAACCCTATTGCATAGGAAGTTGAACCTTTCCTATTAATTACCTCGTAGGCTGCATTTTTTACATTAGAATGTATATTATTCTTTAAATCATCACTAAATTCAATTCCTTTTGCCTCTACATATTTGTCTAAGTCAATACCCTGTACACTGGTTAAGCTCCAAGCTGGAAATTCCGTATCCCCATGTTCTCCCATTATATAAGCATTTATATCTCTAGGGTCTATATCTAATACGCTGCTTATCTCTTGTTTAAGTCTAGAACTATCCAGTACAGTTCCAGATCCTATTACTCTTTCTTTAGGGAATCCTGATAACTTATAAGTTACATAAGCTAGTATGTCAACTGGGTTAGATACTACTAATAATATTGAGTTTGGGCTATATTTTACTACTTCAGGAATTATAGATTTAAAAATATTTATATTTTTATTCACTAAATCTAATCTGGTTTCTCCTGGCTTCTGTGCTGCTCCTGCTGTAATTACTACAATATCTGAATCCGCAGTCTTGTCGTAATCACCTGACATTATTTTCATAGGTTTAATAAAAGCTGCCCCATGTTTTAGATCTAGAACTTCGCCTTCTGCCTTTTCCTTGTTCATATCTACTATTACTAACTCCTCAGCTAAACCTTCCATTGTCAGTGCATATGCCGTTGCACTTCCCACTGCTCCTGCACCAATTATAGATATCTTTGTTCCTTTATTTTTATTTTCCATAATTAATCCTCCCATTTCATAAGGTATACTG
>CAZRYA010000104.1:5261-6546 GCA_964604235.1 uncultured Tissierellaceae bacterium
TGATATCAAAGAATTTATATTTTGTCTAGGATAAAAAGAAAAAAACTAAAAGTTTTTTCAACTTTTAGTTTTTTCTGCGATTTTAATTAATTTATTTATTTCTAACAACTGCTTGGGCAGCTGCAAGTTTTGCTATTGGAACCCTGTATGGTGAACAAGATACATAGTCTAGCCCTATTTCATGGCAGAATTCTACTGACGATGGCTCTCCACCATGCTCACCACAGATACCTAATTTAATATTTGGTCTAGTTTCTTTTCCTAGTTCTACTGCCATCTTCATTAACTTACCTACGCCCTTTTGATCTATAGCTTCAAATGGCTCTGATTCAAATATTCCCTTGTCCATATATTCTCCTAAGAACTTACCTGCATCATCTCTTGAAAAACCGAATCCCATTTGAGTTAAGTCATTAGTACCAAAACTAAAGAATTCTGCTTCACCTGCAATTTCATCTGCAGTAAGGGCTGCCCTAGGAACTTCTATCATAGTTCCTACCATATATTTAACACTATTTTGTCTTTCTTCAAATACCTTATTTATTTCATCCAGTACATGGGCCTTAACAAACTTTAGTTCTTCAACATGTCCAATTAAAGGAATCATAATCTCTGGACAAATTCCTGTATGTCCTTTTTCCTTAATATCTATAGCAGCCTCAATTATAGCCCTAGTCTGCATCCTATATATTTCAGGATATGTTACAGCAACCCTACAACCTCTATGGCCAAGCATTGGGTTAAACTCTTTTAAACCCTCTATCCTATCCATTAACTCTTCAAATTCAATATTCATAGATATTGCTAATTGCCTAATATCTTCTTCTTTAGTTGGTAAAAATTCATGTAAAGGTGGATCTAATAACCTAACTGTTATGGCCCTATCCCCTATAGCTTCAAATAACTCAAAGAAATCTTGTCTTTGAACTGGCAATAACTCATCTAAAGCCTTCATTCTCTCTTCTATAGTTTTTGATAATATCATCCTTCTTACAGCTGGAATCCTATCTAGGTTAAAGAACATATGCTCAGTTCTACATAGGCCTATTCCCTCAGCTCCAAAACTTATAGCTTGAATAGCGTCCTTAGGATTATCTGCATTAGTCCTAACTCCTAACTTTCTAGTTCCATCTACCCAAGTCATAAACTCTCCAAAATCTCCACTTAAACTTGGCTCTTCCTTAGCTATTTCTCCTTGGTATACCGTTCCTGTACTTCCATCTAAAGAGATATAGTCTCCTTCATTTATAGTAAGTTCTCCTGCTCTTATAACTTTGGCTTCTTC
>CAZRYA010000105.1:0-2342 GCA_964604235.1 uncultured Tissierellaceae bacterium
ATAATTTTAATTAAACTTGCTTAAAAAATGGAATTAGGGTTATATATTATATATGATTTAAATGAATAATTGGAGGCTTAATTATGTATAATGAATTAGAAGTATTTGAAGAAATAAACAAATTTGTAGGAAATGAAAAATCTGATGTTGAAAGAGCTTATAAGATCCATAGAAAGCTTTTAAAATATATACCAATAGATGGGAGAGACCAATGTTTTTTTAGGTATTTAGACAAGGGTGGAACCATTGGATTAAACTTAAGAAACTACAAAATCTACGAGTATCCCTTTGAAAAAAGAGAGAGTTTTAGAATCATCTATCCAATAGATCAAGTAAATAATTTAAAAAATGTAGGTTTAGAGGCAAATATAAATTTTAAATTTATATCAGCACCCGCAGTCCTTTTGGAGGTAAAGGTAAGTGATTTTGAATTATTTGAAGAAGAGCAGTGGATGTCATTTAATGAAGGAATGAAGCTGGCAATGAAGGGTAAAGATTATGAAAAAAATATAAGAAATATAGATATTTCTTGGTAATAATAGAGGGGCTACCCTCTATTATTTTTTTGTATAAATTGATTTTAAAAATATGGAAATTATGATATAATGTTAAATTGCGTTGGAAAAAATAGAAAGGAGGAAAATTATGGAATTAACTTGGTTTACTTTAGCTTTACTGGCCACATTATTTTGGGGGCTATCAGATGTATCTTTTAAGAGGGGGACTGACCCTGGAGATAAATATAGTCATTTAAGGATTTTAATTATGATTGGCTTTGTAATGGGACTACAAGCTTTAGTAGAGCTATACAAACTAGATTTTAATTATAGTTTAAAGACAAGTTGTATATATTTTCCAGTATCCTTTTTATACATATTGTCTATGGGTGTAGATTTTTATGGATATAGATACCTACAAATATCAGTTGGGTCACCTGTAGCTAGTACTTCTGGAGCGATGGCAGGAATCCTATCTTACAAGGTGCTTGGTAAAACTATGACAGGAATACAATTTTTAGCAGTTAGTTTAATAACATCAGGTTTGATACTGTTAGCAGTTTTAGAGGCAAGAGAGGCTAAAAAAGAGTCTTTAGAAACAGGAAAAAATGAAAAATATAAATTTGGAGCAGCTGCACTTATATTTCCGATAATATATGCTATAGTAGATGCTATAGCGACTTTTTTAGATGATGTTTATCTAAGTAATATGTTAACCCCAGAAGAAGCTTTAATATCTTTTGAATTGACATTTTTTGCAATAGCCCTAATATCCTTTATTTATTTAGTTTTTATAAAGAAGCAAAGATACAATTTAAAAGAAGAGAGATTTAATGTTTTAGGTGGGATTTTTGAAACAGCTGGACAATTTTTCTATGTATATGCCCTTAGCGGAAATTCAGTAGTTGCAGCTCCACTTATGTCAATAGATAGTATTGTAGCAGTAATATTTGGAAGAATTTGGTTAAAGGAAAGATTGAGTAAAAAGCAATACATTACAATTATAATGATAACTATAGGAGTATTTATACTAGGATTTTTTGAGTAGTGGAGGTGATTTAATGGTAAAGTTATTTTTCACAGAATCTTGTCCTTATTGTGTAGAACCTATTAACTATATAAAAGCAAATAATTTAGAGGTAGAGTTAGTAGACGCAACCCATGATAAAGAGGCAAAGTTAGAGATTATAAAAACTGGTGGAAAAATACAGGTTCCAATGCTATCCATTAATGGGCAAGCTATGTATGAATCACAGGAAATACTGAAGTGGTTGAAAGAAAATTATTAAAAAAGGGCTATGCCCTTTTTTAATTTGTTGTATAATAATAAATGAGGTGAATTTTTTGAAAATAAAGATAATAATATCTTATTTATTAGTTGGAGGGTTTATATGGGTCTTCAATCTTCAGAGCCTATATAGATATAAAACACCTTTACTTGTTGGGGAAAGAATAGAATATGAAGAAATTGTCAATAATGGATTAGACAGGGAGAGTATGATAAACAATAAAATAAATGATGATTTATACCAATATTATTATGGTAAAAACTTTATAAATAAAGAGAAACTAGTTGAAGATATGGATTTTTTGTTTGAGAAACTAGAAGGAACTTATGGGGCCTATGTTGGTTTGGGTGGAAAAGAAAAATTCAATATTGCCAAGGAAAATATAGTAAATAAATTTGAAGGAAGAATACAGGTAGATGCCTTAGTTAGGATGCTTAGGAATGAATTTCAATTTTTAGAAGATGGACATTTTTTAATAAACAATAAAAATTTAAAAGATTTTGTTACTACTTATACAGTTGAGGAAATAAATATAGATAAAAAAGGGAAGGCCTAT
>CAZRYA010000105.1:2352-3528 GCA_964604235.1 uncultured Tissierellaceae bacterium
AAAATGATAAACTGGGAGGAATTAGACCATTTAATAAAACCTTCAATAGATGAAAATGGAAATATTATATATAGATTTTTTTATAAAAACAAGGGGAATACTAGATTGGTCAAAGAGGCTTACTTAGAAGGCGGCAAAAAAATTGATTTAATATGGACACCAGTTGCCAATATAGATTTAGGAAATGATCAGTTGCCTGAGTATAAAATTATTAATGGAGTTCCAGTACTAGGATTAAAAAAATTTTATAATGGAAATAACAGTAATTATGGATTTACAGTAGACAGGATAGGAGATATGTCTAAGTATAAAAACTCTATTTTAGATTTAAGGGGAAATGGTGGAGGGAATGCCATATTAGTTAGTAGTATAGTATATTCTTATGCTAAAAAACCCAGTTCATATTCTAGTGATATTTTATACAATATGAATTTAGAAAAGGTAGAAAATAATGATAGAAAAGCCTTAGAAGGATATTTAAGGTATATGGTTAAGGCAAAAAAGTATGATGATACTCACTATATTTCTAGGGGAAATAAGATTATGAGACCTAAGAAAGAAGGGATTATTATTTTAGCAGATGGAAAGTCTGCGTCAGCTTCAGAACATATGATAGATACCATGAGACACTTTAATAAGACTTTATTTATTGGGATTCCAACAACAGGCCTTATGAATAGTTCCTCTTATTATGAGATAGTTCTTCCTAATTCCAAAATAAAGTTTAATTACGGAGATATTTATATGAACTTTAATGAAGAATATTTTAAAGAATACTATGGTTTAGAACCTGATTTATGGATTGAACCTAAGTATGCCTTAGAGAGAAGCTTAAAGTTAATAGATAATTTAAATAGGTAATTTATAGGTGAAAATACAATAAAGTGAATTTTTCTATAAAAAGTATCATTATTAGTAACTAATTGGATACTTTTTTGAGTTGTATAAGTATTTAACAAAAAAATAGAAAATAATGATTGAATCAATTTTATTTGGGTAATTTATGTATATTGATATCATTTAAGTAATAGTTGCATAAAATATTATATTGTATATGGAATTTGCAAAAATTGTTAGTAGACATTATAATAAACTTATACGATATTAGTATGAATTATTGAGAGCATAGATTAGCAACAATAATATTTATAGCCCAGAAAATCTGGAAATATAGCT
>CAZRYA010000105.1:3538-6527 GCA_964604235.1 uncultured Tissierellaceae bacterium
TGTTATTTCAAACAACAGAGAAACATGAAGAGTTGAGGATGAAAGTAAGAAAATTTGCTGAAGAGGAAGTTAAACCAATAGCTTTTATGCTAGATAAGGAAAACCAATTTCCAGCAGAAGCTGTAAAAGAACTTGGTAAAATGGGATTAATGGGTATTCCTTATGAAAAGGAGTATGGTGGAGCAGGACTTGATAGCATTAGTTATGCAATTGCAGTTGAAGAGTTATCTAGGGTTGATGGAGGTACAGGAGTAATCCTTTCAGCTCATACGTCCCTTGGAGCATATCCGATTTATGCTTATGGAACTGAAGAACAAAAGAAAAAATATTTGGTTCCACTATCAAAAGGAGAGACTATAGGAGCTTTTGCTTTAACTGAAGAAAATGCAGGTAGTGATGCTGCAGGAACAGAAACTACAGCCGTATTAAATGGAGATTATTACATTCTAAACGGAGAGAAAATTTTCATTACTAATGGTGGAGAAGCTCATACTTATGTTGTATTTGCCATGACAAATGAAGCTGCAGGAACAAGAGGAATATCAGCTTTTATAGTAGAAAAAGGATGGGAAGGATTTACTTTTGGAGAGCATTATGACAAGATGGGTATTAGGTCATCAGCAACAGCAGAGCTAATATTTAATGATGTTAAAGTTCCTAAAGAAAATTTACTTGGAAAAGAAGGAGACGGGTTTAAAATAGCCATGTCTACATTAGATGGAGGTAGGATAGGAATTGCTGCCCAAGCCTTAGGTATAGCCCAAGGAGCCTATGAGAATGCTCTAGAGTATTCTAAGGAAAGGATTCAGTTTAATCAACCAATAGCAGTTAATCAAGGTATTTCATTTAAGTTAGCTGATATGGCAACTAAACTTAGAACGGCAAGACTTTTAATATATAGTGCAGCAGATTTAAAACAAAATGGACAACCATATGCCATGGAAGCTGCAATGGCAAAAATGTACGCTTCAGATATAGCCTTAGAAGTTACGAATGATGCTCTACAAATATTCGGAGGTAGTGGATACCTTAAAGGAATGGATGTTGAGAGAGCATATAGAGATGCTAAGATAACTACTATTTACGAAGGTACAAATGAGATTCAAAGAGTTGTTATAGCAGCTCACATAATAGGTAAGATGCCTAAATCAGAAGTTGCACCAGTTGCAGGACCAAAAGGGCCAGCTACAGGTTATCGTAAAAAGACTATATTTAAAGAGGGAAGTATGGAAGAAAAGGTTGGCCAACTAGTAGAGGCACTTGAAAAAGATGGCTATGATTTCACAGTAGGTATACCATTAGACACGCCAATAGCTAAGGCTGATAGGGTTGTAAGTGCAGGAGTTGGTATAGGTGAGAAGAAGAACATGAAATTAATAGAAGACTTAGCAGTACAGGCGGGAGCAGCCGTAGGTTCTTCTCGTCCAGTAGCAGAGACTTTAAAATATGTTCCTTTAAATAGGTATGTAGGTATGTCTGGACAAAAGTTTAATGGTAATCTGTATATAGCAGCAGGGATTTCTGGAGCTGGTCAACATTTAAAAGGAATAAAAAATGCAACAACTATAGTTGCAATAAACAATAATCCAAATGCAAAAATCTTTAAAAACTCAGATTATGGTATCGTTGGAGATGTGGAAGAAGTATTACCTTTATTAACTAAGGCCTTGGATAATGGTCAAGCTAAGAAGGATGCTCCACCTATGAAGAAAATGAAAAGGGAAATACCTAAGAAACCAGCTCCAACATGGAAGATAAATGTTTGTAATGGTTGTGGATATGAATATGATCCAGGCTTAGGTGATGCAGAGGGAGAAATTCGTCCTGGAACTTTATTTAAAGATTTGCCAGAAGAGTGGACTTGTCCATCTTGTGGAGAGGAAAAAGTAGGATTTATAGAGGCTTAAATTATAAAATTTTAAAATTTTAAAAAAGTAAAAGGAGGATTTTTATCCATGAATAATGTAAGAAAAATAACAGAAGACCTATATTGGATAGGAGGAAATGACCGTAGATTAGCTTTATTTGAGAATATTCATCCTATACCGAGAGGGGTTTCATATAACTCATATTTATTATTAGATAAAAAAACAGTTTTATTTGATACAGTTGATTGGTCAGTTGGTAGACAGTTTTTAGACAATATAGAATATTTATTAGATGGAAGAAAGCTAGATTATATGGTTATAAACCATGTTGAACCTGATCATGCAGCTTCTATTGAAGAAATATTAATAAGATATCCAGAAGTAAAAGTTGTTTCTACAGAGAAAGCTTTTATGTTAATGACTCAGTTTGGCTTCCAAGCAGAAGAAAGAAAAGTTCAAGTTAAAGAAATGGATTCAATTTCCTTTGGTAAACATGAGATTATATTTGTTGAAGCCCCAATGGTACATTGGCCAGAAGCCATGGTATCTTATGATAAGACAGATAAGATATTATTTTCAGCAGATGCATTTGGATCATTTGGAGCATTAAATGGTAAACTATTCAATGACGAAGTTAACTTTGATAGGGATTGGTTAGACGATGCTAGAAGATACTATACTAATATAGTTGGCAAATATGGTCCTCATGTCCAACACCTGTTGGCCAAGGCTTCTACTTTAGAAATAAAGATGATATGTCCACTTCATGGTCCAGTTTGGAGAAATGATTTTGGATATATACTTGATAAATATGATAAATGGAGTAAGTATGAACCAGAAGAAAAAGGTGTTTTAATAGTTTACGCAAGTATGTATGGGGGAACAGAGGCAGCAGCTGATTATTTAGCGACTAAGTTGGTTGAAAAGGGTATGAGAAATGTAGAGGTGTATGATGTATCAAGTAATCATGTTTCATACTTAATATCTGAATCATTTAAATACAGCCATATAGTTTTAGCTTCAGTAACATATAACTTAAATATATATCCACCTATGTTAAGCTATATACACGATATGAAGGCATTAAATTTACAAAACAGAACTTTTGCCGTTATAGAAAA